>NZ_JAVRHP010000349.1:0-258 GCF_031846505.1 Autumnicola edwardsiae | reverse complement strand
AATCATAATCCTAATTCCCAGAACATTCCTAAAAAATACTATTGATTAGGGCGTGCCCTTCGGGCCGGGCTATCCGCGCTACACGGTAGCCGCTCCTATCCCTCACGCGGACTTCCAAATACAAATAATAGTCGATAATTGCCAACTTTCAGGCATTATCTAAAATTTCAAAAGCTCCTTCCCTTTTTTCAAGGGAAGCTAGCTTTGTCAGCCGAAAGGCTCATAAAGACGGAAGGGTAAAATCATAGTACAAGAATT
>NZ_JAVRHP010000348.1:0-262 GCF_031846505.1 Autumnicola edwardsiae | reverse complement strand
CTCGAAGTTCAATTCTCCCGCAGATTTCGAGGATATGCGCAGAAATGATTCCTCCTCTACCCTTTAAAAAATCAGTGAGCAAAATTGGCAATTATCGACCTGGAGTTTGTGTCACGAGTATGCGAATAAATTTCAGCAGAAAAAGGGAAGAGTGAAGAGTGGAAAGTGGAGAGTTTCGTTTTTACTTTCCTCTCTCCTCTAAAAGAGGGGTCAAAAATGGCAACTATCGGCATAAAAGGGATTCTACCTCCCCATTTCATTT
>NZ_JAVRHP010000347.1:0-265 GCF_031846505.1 Autumnicola edwardsiae | reverse complement strand
TATTCCACGCCGCCTTCGGTTATTTTAGAGGGGTTGTCCATAATCTTTGGTTTTAGTGGTTTTAAGGTTGTCCCGATTTTGGGACGCTCCCTTTTTGTTTGGTGTGTTTTCTTCGGCAAATAATTCTGTCCTATCCATCCAATTGACTGCTAAAGCCTGCCAATCACGTATTGATTTTCCATCGCTTGTTTTCCAATCGTTGGCTTCATAGTGTGCAAAGAATTTTTTTCCTTCATCAGCATTAAAATCTTTTTCAATAAAAAAA
>NZ_JAVRHP010000346.1:0-265 GCF_031846505.1 Autumnicola edwardsiae | reverse complement strand
TTTCTTTACCTTCAAAATCGAAAAACAGATAGCCATATTGGTTAACGTTACGATCGTCAAAACAAAGTACTTCTACATCTACATATTTTTTTACTCCCGCTCCAAGATTAATGGTCATCGGCAGGGCATCAGATACATAGCCATCATACACTCCACTATCATCCTCATCTATTGGTGCTATCCAGATCATATTACCCGCTTCATCATAAACTATGAATTCTTCAAGCTGGTATGTTCCCGGAGTTAATTCCAGATCTGCCGAATA
>NZ_JAVRHP010000345.1:0-267 GCF_031846505.1 Autumnicola edwardsiae | reverse complement strand
CTTTTTGTATAAAGTTGAGGCATTCCAGTCAAATCTTCAAAATCTCCACTAAAGAAGTCTGGCGTATTAGCTAGATCATTAAAATCACCACTGAAAAGTTCCGGTTTGTTTTCAAGATCTATATAGTCACCGGAAAAACCTCCACTCAATTCTCCCAAAGAAATTGTATTACCTCCTGTAATAGAAAGTCGGTCGCCTTCCAAATTAAGCGACTGTACACTTCCTTCAGATCCGCTTCTGGTTACGATCAGGCTGTCGACCTGGTTT
>NZ_JAVRHP010000344.1:0-280 GCF_031846505.1 Autumnicola edwardsiae | reverse complement strand
TGCTTTTACAATAGTCTTCTTATGTTCTTTGTTTCTTATAATATGTCAAGATATTGGCGCCGCATGGCGCAGTTAAAAAGTGAAAAAGTAAAGGAGTTAAAAGTAAAACTTTTAAACCTTAAACTTTAAACCGTTTAACTTACAACTTAAGGTGGTTATGGCAACGGGGCTCACCTCTTCCCATTCCGAACAGAGAAGTTAAGCCCGTTAGCGCAGATGGTACTGCTATTTGTGGGAGAGTATGTCACCGCCTTGTTTTTTGAAACCCTTCATCATATAT
>NZ_JAVRHP010000343.1:0-283 GCF_031846505.1 Autumnicola edwardsiae | reverse complement strand
ATTAGTGGTTATTTTTTTATCTGTTTCCACAAAAAGTTCATAGAATTTCTGCTGAAGGTCGATAATTGCCATTTTTAGCATGCTCTTCAGAATCTGCAAAAATTAGCGTTATCCGCGAAGAGAATTAAATACCTATTCGTGAACTAGTGGTTATTTTTTATCTGTTACCAAAAAAGGCTCATAGAATTTCTGCTGAAGGTCGATAATTGCCATTTTAAGCATGCTCTTCAGAATCTGCAAAAATTAGCGTTATCCGCGGAGAGAATTAAATACCTATTCGTGA
>NZ_JAVRHP010000342.1:0-283 GCF_031846505.1 Autumnicola edwardsiae | reverse complement strand
AAGGGAGATGCTCTACCAACTGAGCTACCAGATCTTAAACATTATTTTAAAGAACTAAAAATTAATCTGGCTGGGGCTTCCTTCGACTTCGCCAAAAGGCTTCGCTCAGGATAAACTTCTCGCCCAGCATGATCAGAACTTATTTTTGTGATCTGGCTGAAGCTCCCTTCGGTTCAGCTCCACTTTCGTTTCGCTTCACTCAGGATAAACTTCTCGCCCAGCATGATCAGAACTTAATTTTTTGTGATCTGGCTGGGGCTCGAACCCAGGACCCTCTCCTTAA
>NZ_JAVRHP010000341.1:0-298 GCF_031846505.1 Autumnicola edwardsiae | reverse complement strand
TCGGTGATCTTTTCCCGGGCGGCTTCTAACAAAGTATCTTTTTTGGCTTCGGTAGCTTTTATACCGGCTTTCAGGTCCTTTAGTTCTTTGTCCAGCTTGCTGTGCTTTTGCAGTTGGGCATCAATTGCTTTTTTGCGCTTATTGGCCGTCGGGATCTTTTCTTCCAGGTCGGTTATTTTCTGTTTTAAGTCTTTGATTTCCGCAGCATCGCCATTTGCATTTAGTAAAGTGCTTAAGGCTTTCTGGTATTCCTTAAGCTGTTTTTTATAAGTACGTACATCGGCATTGAGTTCTTTGA
>NZ_JAVRHP010000340.1:0-299 GCF_031846505.1 Autumnicola edwardsiae | reverse complement strand
ATAAAATCACCGGAATGACCTGCAACGGCTGCCGTTCTCATGTTGAGGCAGCTTTGAGCAAAGTTGAAGGTGTTACGAATGCTTCAGTAGACCTGGAAAAAGCAGAAGCGGAGATCGAAATGCAGCGGCATATCAAAATTGGCAATTTTCAGCATGCATTACAAGGAGCAGGCGGGAATTATCAGATTTCTATTCCTTCAGAATTTTCTTCGGAAGAAAAAGAAGGCGAAAACCTGATGAAACATACCTATAAAATAACCGGAATGACCTGCAACGGCTGCCGTTCCCATGTTGAGGCA
>NZ_JAVRHP010000034.1:0-33324 GCF_031846505.1 Autumnicola edwardsiae | reverse complement strand
AAGAGGTTTTTTTGCTAAAGACGGCCGGAGGAAGTGGAGTAATTTGGGAGCCTATGATATAGAGCGCTAGCGCGGTGCTGTCGTGAATATGTACAATATCCACCTCTTTTCTCCTGCAAATAAGAATGATTTTTGCCACAAAACGCGGATCTAATTTGAAGCCGAGAGAAGCCGGAATTATATCTGTTTTTTTAGTATAAAAAGTTTTACTGAAGCGCAATTTCCTGTTGTAAAGGACGATATTGTTAATTTTTGGAGCCACACTTGGAAGTTCCCTGCATAAATTTTCAATATGCTTTTCGCCGCCGCCCCATTTTTTAACCGCTGAAAGGTGGAGGATAGTCAACTCAGGATGCCGGTGATGTTTTTCTATGTTCTGCAATTTTTTAATGTAAAATAGATGGTGAAATTAAAAAATTCGGTATTAAAGGAAGGTAATCGGCAGCTTTAATTTTTTTTTGTTCAGAAATTGATACAAATAAAAATGTACGGGAAGAGCTAAATAATGCTAATC
Source organism: Autumnicola edwardsiae (assembly GCF_031846505.1). Taxonomy (NCBI): domain Bacteria; kingdom Pseudomonadati; phylum Bacteroidota; class Flavobacteriia; order Flavobacteriales; family Flavobacteriaceae; genus Autumnicola; species Autumnicola edwardsiae. The sequence goes on along the minus strand of NZ_JAVRHP010000034.1, from coordinate 32,810 downwards.
TCAAATAATTATATTTGAATTGCTTTTTTAAGAAAACGGAAGGTTAAAAATGACAATTTTCGGCCTATTCTGACTTTTTCTTAATACCATACATTAATTCCTTCAGATAGGTATATTCGCAAAAAGAATTTTGGACAGTGGTTTAAGTTCCTTTTTAAGTGAAGCCTGAAATTAGCCAATTTTCGGCATAGAGAAAGAGCAGAGGAAGTAATTGTTTTTTGCTGACATAGCTTCTAAGCGGCTGAAAATTGCGGAGATATTCTATTTGGTCCTATGCATTTTTAAATATCTTTGCCTTATTCAAGGATAAAAGGAATGACTGTTTTACATGTATCTGGAGCAAGAAGTTGGGGCGGTAACGAGCAGCAGCTAATTTATCTTATAGATGAATTAAAAAAGCAAGGAGTGGAACAGAAAATTTTTTGCTTTAATAACACCCCTTTGCATGAAGAAGTGAAAAAATATGATATAGCTGTTCTTTCAACTGATACTTTAAAACCGCATTCTCTGGAATATCTTAAATTTCTCAATTCTATTATAAAAGAACATAAAATTGATATCATTCATTTACATAGTAGTGATTCAGTAACGGGTTATGTGCTTACAGACCTTTTTTATTCCCTTAAAACGCCCACACTTTTCGCACGGAAAGGTATAAGAAGAAAAACAGGCTTATTCAGTAGGCTCAAATACAACTATAAGAATATCGATAAAATTCTTTGTATCTCAAAATATGTGGAAAGGCACTTCAGCGAAATTCTTAAAAAAGAAAATCAGAAAAAATTGGTCACAGTTTATAATGGAGTTAAAATAGAAAATATTCCGCAAGAAACTGAATTCCAGATAAGAGAAAAATTAAAGCTTGAAGAGGGGACTTTTTTAATAGGAAATATAGCTAACCACACCAATGCAAAGGATTTACCTGTACTAATCGACACGCTTGATATTCTTGTGCATAAATTTAATATAAGAAATGTTCATATCGTACAGATTGGCCAATTCTCAAAATTAACTCCAGTATTAAAAGAAAAAATTAAAAAATTAGACCTGCAAGCACATATTACTCTCATGGGATTTGTAAAGAATGCTTCAGCTTATCATTCACAATTTGATGTTTTTATAATGACTTCAGAAAGGGAAGGTGGACCTTCTTCTGTTATAGAAGCTTTTTACAAAAAGACACCGGTGATTTCCACAAAAGTAGGCGTAGTAGACGAGGTCATTAAAGATGGGCATAATGGTTTTACTGCAGAAGTTAAAGATCCAGAAAAACTGGCGGAAAAATTATATAAGTTTATAAACAATCCGGAATTGGCAGAAAAATTTAGAGAAAGATCTTATAATATTTTTCTGGAGAAATTTACTGCAGAACAGCTTGGAAAGAACACTCTGAAAGTTTATCAAGACCTGCTTGCAAATACCAGACGTTAAAAGGATTATGAAAATTGCTTTGCTCATTTCAACATATAACTGGCCTAAAGCTCTGGAATTAGTGCTAAAAAGCGCGGCCGATCAGTCCTCTATACCCGATGAGATTTTGATCGCAGATGATGGTTCTACGGAAGAAACAGCGGCTGTTATTGAGAAATTTAGACAGGAGAATTTGCCTCTTATTCATACATGGCAGGAAGATAGAGGGTTTCACAAATCGGCAGTACTGAATAAAGCCGTCGCAAAATCCAGTTCAGATTATATTATACAAATAGATGGCGATTGTGTACTTCATAAAGATTTTATGAAAGACCATCTTGCCATGGTAAGAGAGAATGTTTTTCTCTATGGCTCAAGAGTTAATATAACGGCTGGAGCATTAGAGGAAGTGATGGAAAAAGAGCTTTATTCTTTTTCTTTTTTTTCCGGCTTAATAAAGAAACGTACCCGGAATATTCGTATTCCTGCTTTTAGGGATACGTATAGGGAAAGCAATGTTTTTTCTTCTAAAGTGCGGGGTTGTAATCTCTCCTACTGGAGGAAAGATTTTATAGAAGTGAATGGATATGATGAAGATATGGAGGGGTGGGGGCGCGAGGATTCAGAATTTGTAATTCGACTTTTGAATAAAGGTATTAAAGGTAAACGCTTACGTTACGGGGGGATTATCTATCACCTTTACCACCCCGAAAATTCCCGGGAGCGTCTGGCTGAAAATGAGAAAATCCAAAAGCTTAGCATTCAGCGTAAAATAGTCCGCTGTAAGAACGGAGTAGAGAAGTATTTAAAATAGTTAAATGAAGATTCGCTTTAGTCATAATCAGGAAGGGAGACAGGGAGAAATAAAGTCCTTACTCCACGATTTTGCAGTAAAAGGAAAAGCGATAACACCAGGAAAACGCAACAGCATTAAAGTTTTTGATCTTCGGGATAGGAAGATCAATATTAAATCTTTTAAGATACCTAATACTGTAAACAAATTTGTTTACCGCTTTTTTAGAAAATCTAAAGCAGAGCGCTCATTTAATTATGCTCACATTTTACTTTCCAGAGGAATTGGAACGCCTGTGCCTCTTGCTTTTGCGGAACATACCTCGTCTATGTTATTTTTGGAAAGTTACTATGTGAGTGAACATCTGGATCACGATTTGACCTTTAGGGAAATTGACCTGAAAAATAAAGGTCATGAGGAAATTCTTCGTGCATTTACCCGGTTCACTTATCAACTTCATGAGAAGCAAATTGAATTTCTGGATCACTCTCCGGGAAATACTTTAATACAAATTCACGACAACGAATATAAATTTTTTCTTGTAGATCTAAACCGGATGAACTTCAAGGAATTAAATTTTGCAGAGCGAATGAAAAATTTTTCCCGGTTAACCCCACAAATGGAGATGGTGGAAGTGATGGCAAACGAATATTCACAGCTTATAGGAAAACCTGAAAGTGAAACCTTTGAGAAGATGTGGTTTTTTACTATGCAGTTTCAGGAAAAATTTAAGAGAAAAAAGGAACTTAAAAGAAAGCTTAGATTCTGGAAATCCTGAATTTATTTACCGAACATCCTATTAATCTTTAGCCGGCGCAGGAAAGACAGTTTTCGTTTTTCCGGTACTCCATTTTCTTTGATATACTCCTCAATAGCATTTACCATTCTCAGGGAAGATTTTCCGTCACTATAAGGGTGATAATTTTCAATAATCTTCTCCCTTTTTTGCCGGAATGGATCTTCTGCAAGATTTTTGACCACTTTCTCAGTTAGATGTGAATATGCTTCAGAATTTTCCCAAAGAATATTTTCTGAATTGCTTCTGAAGGTAATTACCGGTTTGTTAAGAAGTAAAAACTCATATACAACAGACGAAGTGTCGCTTATCATCAAATCTGCCATTAATAAAAGCCTCAGGATATTGGGAGCTTTTTCAATAATAATGTTCTTCCTCTTGGCTGCAAGAGCTTTGTAAATGTCTATAACTTCCTGAGCCATTAAATCGTGGAACTTAATGACCACCAGAAAATGCTCATTTTCGGCCAGCTTCGTGATTTCTTCCGCCAAATACGGAGCAGAAGTAAGGGAGGGGGAAAAAGTGGGGGCATACAAAATTAACTTGTTGGTCTGATACTTTTGAAGAAATGCCTTTTTATCTCCGGCATATTTTCTTAAATTCTGTCCGTACGTATCGAGCTTGGACCACCCGGTTTCAATTACGTCAAAATCAGTATATTTTTTTTGTAACTCTTTAAAACGGGAGGTGAAATAAGGTCCTTGGGTAAGGTATAGATCAAAATAGTGCCTTATTCTGAAATGGCCTTTTTTCTCTCCTGCCAGTCCATGGAAGATTTGTACTTTTAATCCTCTCAGGTAATGTGGAACCTCATTTCCGGGACAAAGAATAGCATCGGCTTCATATTCTTTTAATTTTTTAATATCGTTAGTAGAGGGATCATTATTAAAAGGTAATTTCCCAACGATATTTTCGGTTAGGAACCAGATGTAAAGATGCTCTCTTTCAATTAGAACATCTTTAATGGGAGCTAAAATTCCGAAAGCGTATGGATTTTGACAAAATAATACAAATTTCATCTTAAAAGATATTGTTTGCTTCTTCCAGGTCTTCTTTAAAATCCACTTCCATACAACGGAATCTTGAAATATCCACTGCTTTTATCTTCAGTCCGTTTTCCTGAACAGCAAGCTCTATTCCTCTTTCAAAATAATCATTGTCATCGCAGTTTTCAAGCTGATCGATAAATGAAGACATATCATTTTTAGAAATAAAATTAATTCCAACAGCTTCGCCCAGACCATTTTTTACCTGTTTGGAAAGCTCATTAATATACCCGGCGCTAAGGGTATATTTAACTTCTTCTTCAGCCACTCGTGAAGTATTTACAGAAACAAACGAATTTTTATCTTCGATTTCCTGCTGGAGGACTGTAAAGAGTTTACTGTCAAAAATCACATCTCCGTTAAGCCAGAGAACATCCTCATTTCTATATTTCTTAAGGGCCTTTAAAAGGCTTTTCGAAGTATTGGTGGCGTCAAAATAAGGGTTGTAGATATAGGCCAAATCTGGAAAGCGTTCCATGATTAAATCTTTTTTAAAACCTACTACTACTGAGATATCGTGAGGATTGAAGTATTTAGAAAGATTTTCGATTTGCTTTTCCATTATACTTTTGCCGCCGCGTAGGGGAGTAAGGGGTTTTGGGAATGGATTTCCCAGGCGTGAGCCTATTCCTGCTGCAAGTATCACAATTTTCATGTAAAATTATTTTGTAAACTAACTTGTTCTCTATTTAATTAGGGATGTTTTTCTGTGAAATTTTTCAGATTTGCGAAGATAAGCTTTGGTTTTAGCAGTTCATAAAATTGAGAGGCTTTTTTGGCCACATCTTCATCGGTATAACCGTCAAAAGCATCAGGATAAAAATCTTTAAGATGTACAGAAGTATGGTTAATCCCATCTTCATAACTATTCCAGTTTTCTTTCGGGATTTGCGGAGAGAAGATTGCGAAAGTGGGAATATTTAGTGCCTTAGCGATATTTACGGCGCCACCTTCATTACCGATTAGTGCATCACATTGTGAAGTTAAAGATATAAATTCTCTCAGGCTTTTTCCAAATATTTGCAGGTGAATGCTTTTTTTGGTGAAGGGGTTGCAGAGCTGGAATAATCGTTCTGCATCTTCTTTCTGAGAAGGAATATAGTTGAACAGAAGTTCAGCTTCTCTTTGTTCCACAATGCAATCTAACAGCTCAGCGAGATATTTAGGAGGGTAAGTTTTATTTTGCGAACTGCCCAGGACGCTAATCATGTAAAGAGGTTTTTCTGAAGAAATTTCTGCTGTCTTTAACAGCTGCTCTGCCTGTGTTAATTCTTCTTTATCTAAGTATATCTTGGGTTTGATTTCCGCAGGAAAATTAGAAGATAACGGAGATAGCAGGCGTAACCTTTTCTCAATAGAAGCACCGGCCGGGGTTTGGGCTTCAATGTTCTGGCTGAAGAGGTGAGTGCAGAATGGCCGTGTATACCATTTCTCGTATGAAATACGGAACTTGGCACCTGAGAGTCCGGTGATAAGTGCTGTAATAGGAATTGCGTAAACATCAATTACAGCATGATATTTTGAATTTTTGACCTCTCTTATGTAACTATAGAAGCTCCTTGTGGTGTCGAAAGGGATAATCCGGTCAATGTGAGGATTATTTTCAACAACAGGGATAGTGTGAGGATAAATTAGATAATGCAATTCTGCCTCGGGAAATTCTTTCCGTAGAGCTTCAAACAAGATTGAGGATGTTAGTACATCCCCAATCATTTTTTGCTGTATTACAAGTATTTTCATAAGCCCCTCCCAGCCTCCCCGAAGGGGAGGAGTTGTTCTGAATTTGTTCTTATTTAGCCCTCCTGTTTTTTATTAAGAATATATTATTCCCCCTTCGGGGGTTAGGGGGGCAGATTTTTATACCGCTACGCTATACTCCCTTAAAGCATCATTAAGTGATGTTTTTTTATTGGTGCTTTCTTTTCTTTTACCAATAATAAGAGCACATGGTACCTGGTATTCACCTGCGGGGAATTTCTTGGTATAACTACCTGGAATTACCACAGATCTTGCCGGCACATAACCTTCAAATTGCTTAGGCTCATCTCCTGTAACATCAATAATTTTTGTAGAACCCGTAAGTACAACATTTGCTCCAAGTACAGCTTCTTTTTCTACACGAATCCCTTCTACCACAATGCTTCTGGAGCCTAAAAAAGCGTTATCTTCAATAATTACGGGAGCAGCCTGTAAAGGTTCTAGAACTCCACCAATTCCTACACCACCACTTAAATGCACATTTTTTCCAATTTGCGCACAGCTTCCCACAGTGGCCCAGGTGTCCACCATAGTACCTTCGTCTACATAAGCACCAATATTTACATAGCTTGGCATCATTATTACTCCGCTGGAAATATAAGCTCCGTGGCGTGCAACCGCATTTGGAACAACACGGATTCCTTTTTCTTTATAACCTCTTTTTAAGGGCATTTTATCGTGATATTCAAAAATACCAGCTTCCAGGGTTTCCATTTTTTGAATAGGGAAGTACAAAACAACTGCTTTTTTAACCCATTCGTTTACCTGCCATCCGTTTGCTGTTGGTTCTGCTGTTCTAAGCTTTCCCTTATCAAGCAGTTCGATGACCTCACGTATGGCATCTGTTGTTTCTTTATCTTGAAGTAAGTCCCGGTTTTCCCAGGTTTTTTCAATGATTTTCTGTAGTTGTTCCATATAATTGATCGTAATATAAATTTTAAATTTAAATAAAAATTTCTGTTTTAGCTGAGCCTGTATTTTTTTAGAAAAAGCAGAATAGCGTAAACGAATAAGCTCATTCCCAGCATTTCTAATAGTTCCTCTATAGTTGAAAGGATAAAAGTATCGGGAATACGAAATAATTTTGTTTCATCCAGTTGGTAATGTTCTATGTGCCAGCCAGTAAGCATTTCTACTCCAACCGCCCCCAATATGAATAAAAATCCTGCAACTATAAAATTTATGACCGTTTTCTTAGGAAGTTTAAAGAGCGGCTTAAAGATAAAGAGGGCAAGGAGGAAAACTGCTAAGACATAAGGGATCACCCATGCAAAGTGGAGGATGCCTGAGGTTTCGTACGTATTCGATATAGAGCCCCCAATTTTCTCGTGAATTCTTAAAAGTTCATCCATACCCGTAAAAAGAAAAACGAAACTCAGAGACCACCAGAATTTCTTGCTGTTTTCAATTTTTAATTTACTGAAGCCTACTATAGTCAAAAGAATTGAAGCAATAAAATGCAGGCAGGCGGAAAAGATAGAGGGTGCATTTTTTTCTTCATCAAAATTGGTCTTTCTAAAAAATAAGCTTTCGGGGTCCAGATGGTTGTAATATAAATTAAGATAACTAATAATGTTAAGAGTAAGTAAGACTCCGATCACTATAAGTAGTCCTAAAAGGACCTTTTTTGGATTTATTTGCTTCATTTGGATAGTGCAGGGCAAATTTATTCGGCAAATTTAAAACAATTTAAGCAGAATGTGGAGGAGTCATCTAATTACTGATTATGAAGTATAAGTTTTAAGTGTGTATTTTTAAATGTACTTTTGTGAAAAGATTATGGCAAGAATTTTAGCACTGGATTATGGGGTAAAGCGTACAGGCATTGCGGTTACAGATGAGATGCAGATTATAGCCTCTGGGCTTGCCACAGTTGCTACAAAAGAATTGCTGATTTATCTGGAAGGTTATTTTAAATCAGAAAATGTAGAGCTTGTGCTTATTGGGGAACCAAGGCAAATGGACAATACAGCTTCAGAAAGTGAAGTGTATATACAGGAGTTCCTGAAGAAGTTTTCGGAAAAATTTCCGCAGATGCAAATGAAAAGAGTAGACGAGCGTTTTACCTCTAAAATGGCTTTTCAGAGTATGATCGATAGCGGAATGTCTAAGAAAAAGAGAAAAGATAAAGCACTTGTTGACGAAATTAGTGCAACGATTATTTTACAATCTTATTTGTATAAATGATTAGGGTTAAAGGCTTAAGGTTTAATAGAAAAGTCATTCTCAATGCTGAGAGATCTTAAATTATGTTCTAAAGATTTTGCACATTTATGTGTGAAAATTGCCCTTTCGTTGCCGGAATCTGCTTTAGGAAGGCATACTAAACATCAGTTAATAAGGTCCTCAACTTCAGTGGCGGCAAATTATAGAGCTGCAAGTCTTGGCCAAAGTAAAAAAGCTTTTATTTCAAAATTAAGCATTGTCATTGAAGAAGCCGATGAATGTGTTTTTTGGATGGAGTTCCTTAAAGAAGAAGGGTTGGCGACCGGCATGACATTTGAATCAGCATTAAAAGAAGGAAGAGAATTAACAGCTATTTTTGTTTCTTCACGTAGAACAGCAGAGAAAACTAATAAAAGAGAGTGATACAGAAGGTTACTTAACATTAGACCTTTAACAATAAACATTTAAAAATGATTTTACCTATTGTAGCTTATGGAGATCCGGTTTTGAGGAAAAAAGCGAAAGAAATTCCTGAAGATTTTCCCAAGCTGGAAGAATTAATAAATAATATGTGGGACACAATGTACAACGCTTACGGAGTGGGACTGGCCGCGCCACAGGTTGGAATTCCGGTAAGGATGTTCATGATAGATCCTGCACCATTTGCAGAAGATGAAGAATTGGATGAGAAGGAGAAGGAACAGCTTTTAAACCTTAGAAAGGTATTTATTAATCCTAGAATTATTCAGGAAGAAGGAGAAGAATGGGGTTTTAATGAAGGATGCCTCAGTATCCCTGAAATCAGGGAGGATGTTTTTAGAAAACCTGAAATTGTGATAGAATATCAGGACGAAAGTTTTAATACGCATAAAGAAAGCTATTCCGGGCTGGCAGCAAGGGTAATTCAGCATGAATACGATCACATTGAGGGAATTTTGTTTACAGATAAGCTTTCCAGTCTTAAAAAACGACTGATAAAAAGCAAGCTAAGCAATATTTCAAAAGGAAAAATTAAGATCGAGTATAAGATGCGTTTTCCGGAGATGAAAAAAGGCAGATAATCATTTTGATAATTGGGGCAGTAATATCATATTTGCCACCGAAATTGAAAAAGAACTATGGGTTTAGAAAAAATACTGGCAATCTCAGGTAAACCGGGATTATACGAAATGAATGCACAGACCCGCGGAGGGTTTATAGCAACTTCTATCGTGGACGGAAAAAAGATATCTGTGAATTTGCGCCACAATGTAAGTGTGCTAAGCGAAATTGCTATTTATACTTATACTGAAGAAGTTCCGCTAGGAGAGGTCCTTCAGAAGATAAAAGAAAAGGAAGACGGGGGAGAGGCAATAGACCATAAATCTTCCAAAACAAAACTGGAAGATTATTTTGCTGAAGTTCTTCCGGAATATGATGTGGACAGGGTTTATGCCAGTGATATAAAGAAGATCATCCAGTGGTACAACCTGTTGATTAAAAATGGCTTTACAGATTTTTCTAAAGAATCTGCTGAAGAAAAAACAAAAGACGAAGAGGAATAGACTTCGCTTGTAGATATTTTACTGGCCGGACCTAAATTTGAATTTCCCTGAATGAATTCAAAACTTTTGTCCGGCTCTTTTTTTTGCCATTTTTCGGCATTGGTTAGGATAGTGCATCAAAATTTTAATCCGAAGATAAATGCGCCGTCCCGGTTTCCATCCTGGTTAGATACTACATAATCCAGCCTTAAGAACCGATATTTGCCAAATCCGAGGTTATCTATACCCACAGAATATTCTGAATAAGGTTTATTTTCCTGAGTGTAAAGTGCGTGAGCACCCAGAATAAGGTTATAATTCAGTTTGTTTAAAAAAGGAATTTTACCCAAAATCCACCCCTGGAAATTATGTTCCAGGTGTCCTTCTGCATAAGTCTGGTTGGTACTCAGCGCGTAATACGGGAGCAGGTTAAAAGTCTGCAGATAGCTTCCAAAGCCAATCCTGGTCTGATTTCCGTTAAAATGCTGGTAGTCTACAAAAGCAATATCTTCAGCATTTAAAAAAGTACCTCCGCTGGCGCTGTATCCAAATTCTCCTTTATTTCCCAGACTTATTTGCTGCGTCACAAGTGCTTTAAATTGATCAAAATTGTAATTTTCAGTATTAGACCCGAATCCTTTTTCGTAAGCGAAGTACAATTTTGGATATTTCTCATTCGGGATGTTGTATTTCCTATCCGGATAGCTCATATACTTTTGTCCAAAATTAATTTCCCCAAGAATGTTTAATTTAAAGATTTGGTGTTCTTCAAAAGGAACAGAACCAAAATCATCGGGCGCTAAGGGATTGTTGGAAGTATATTCCACATCATCCCGGGCTATAAAAACATAGTCTGTGGTATTGGTTAACGGCTTACGCTCTTCAAAAGTTAAATTTCCGGAGAAATCAAATCCGTTAACTATCTCCTGCTCATATTCTATTTCTGCAAACGAGCGTTCGTACAACTTCATATAATTTCTTTCGAAAAATAGTGTGGTAATGCTGTTTATTAGCCTCGTAATAGGTTCGCGGGTATTAATTTGAGCAGTTTCAACCCCACCGGTAATTTTCAGACGAGCATTGTTAATATCATTAAATTTTTTCTCAAATCCTCCGTTTATTCTGAATCGCTCTTCGGCCAGGCCATAGTTTAATTCAGAAAAGATGCGCCAGTATTTGGTATCATTATCAACGTTGTTTTGCTGAAATTCTACATCTACTGAAGTATTCCAGCCCTGTACGGTATTAAATTTGACACCAAATAAGGGAGAACTAATACTGAACATCCTTTTTTTATGCAAATTGCGGTAAGTATAACCCATTAAAGGATCTGTAAGCTGAAATTTGTTCCTTTCGGCATCAATAGAATCCAGGTATTGCCGGGATTGCTTTTTCTCCTGAATACTGTCTTTCTTTATGTAGTCATTCTTTTCTTCGGAAGTAAGCGGGACCGGTCTCAGGTTTTTCCAGAACAGAGAATCTTTTTTATTTGCGGCAGGAGCAAAAGCGAGTACTTCTTTTCCAAAACTCCGTTTGGTAAAATCGGGTTCAAAATTGTAATTACTGTAAACTGCAGTAAATCTTCCGTCACCAGAAATCCCGAACATGGAAAACTCAAAGTCCACCGTTTGGGAAATCTGAATATAGAACCCGTTTTCTTCAGAAAATTTATAATTCTGTTTAAATTGAAGGGTTTCTATTGGTTGAACCTGGATGGCTTTTCCCGTGGTCTTAAGCTCTACACCAAAAATTTGCCAAAAGTCCTCTGCAATATAGATATATCCTGAAAATACACGATCTTCCGGCCGTTTGGGAGTGACTTTTATCTTATTGATTAAATGGCCATTATCGTCATAAAAGCTGCCTTCCAGCTTATAACGGTAGTAATTGAATGCATAGTCTGCAATTGGGGAAACAATCTCACTGTTAATCTCAATAGTGTTTTTGTAGAAGGAAAAATAAGCTTCCTGGGCAGAATTAAGGCTGAAACCATTGTCGTTGCCACTTACTTTTGAAGCAATGATCTTTTCTTTAAAATCATCTGGTTTTCTATACGAAATTTCTGAAATGGTTTCGCTTAAGTATACAATTCCGCTACGGGTGGAGTCCAGGCCACCTCCCAAATCCCCAATTTCCTGTCCCAAAATCTTTTCGGGTGCATTTTTAATCCTCCAGAGCCCGCGGGAATAGAAATCTGCAGTGTATTCTTCAACTTTTGCCGCATTTTCTTCCCGAAAATTTATTGCTTTCCTAATAATGGCATTTGCCGGATTTTCATTGGCATCTACGGTAACTTCAGAAAGGCTAGTAGTCTCCTCGGCCATAGAAATATCGAGTTTGAACGGAAAATTCTGGATATTTACCTCTCTTTTCACACTTTTATAGCCCAAAAACTGAAAAACAAGAGCGTAACTACCCGGTGTGGAAACCTTCAGACTATAATTTCCATTCTCATTGGTGGTGGTCCCAAAATGGCCATTTTCGGTATATACATTTACATATGGCAAAGCTTCGCCGCGGGTATCTGTAACTTTTCCGGTGATTTGTGCTAAAACTGAAGACGAAGAAATTAAAAGAAAAAAAAGTAAAGGCAGCCTGTACATGTAGTATCATTTAAGGCGGCAAAATAAGAAAAAAGTTTACAGTTTAGGTAAGTAAAATTGTTGATTGGAGCTTGAGATTGTACCTGTAAATATTTTATGAATTGAATTCTTTTTTGATACGGTCCAGTTTTCTCTTGCTCTCACGGTTTTTGATGGTCTCCCTCTTGTCGTATATCTTTTTACCTTTAGCAAGGGTGATCTGGATTTTTGCGAGTCCGCGGTCATTAATGAACAATCGCAACGGAATAATGGTTAAACCAGAATTTTTTACTTCCTTTTCTAATTTCCGTAGTTCTCTTTTCTGAAGAAGTAATTTCCGTTCACTTTTAGGATTGTGATTAAAATGGGTGGCATGAGAATATTCCTCAACATGCATATTAATCACGAAAAGCTCATGATTCTGAAATTCGCAGAAGCTTTCGGCAATAGAGGCTTTTCCCTGGCGGATTGCCTTTATTTCGGTACCTGCAAGCTGAATTCCCGCGATGTATTTATCGAGAAATTCATATTCAAATTTCGCCTTTCGGTTTTTTATGTTGATGGTGTTAGAATTCTTCATAGACCTGCAAAAATAGGAAGCTTTATTTAGAAAAGCTTATAATGTTTCTTTAAAATTCAGCAATCAGCTAAGTATTTTGATGTTTTTAAGGATGATATAAATCCCCTGTAAATGGCTATCTTTGCTGCAATTTGGAAGTTTTATGAAATATAGGTTTATCGTTTTAATTATAGTATTAGCATTTTTTTCCTGCAAGGAATCGAATGAAGAAAGTGATGCACAGGAGGTGGTAAATAAAGCAATTGAAATTGCAGGTGGGGAGAACTACCAAAGGGCCCGTATAAACTTCAACTTTAGAAATGTTTCTTACAAAAGTACCCGCAATAACGGCGAATTTGAACTGGAGCGTTTGGTTATCGATTCTTTAGGGTCTAAAACCCGTGACCTACTTTCTAACAACGGACTTATAAGGTTTAGAAATGATTCTGTTGTTAAAGTGGCAGATTCGATTATAAATTCTGTGAGTAACAGCGTGAATTCTGTACATTATTTTTTGCAGTTACCTTTTGGTCTTAACGATCCGGGAGTTAATAAAAAATTAGTTGGCCGCGATACTATTAACGGCAAAGGATATTACGAAATTAAAGTTACGTTTGAGGCGGGGACAAATGGAAGCGATCATGAAGATGAATATTTGTACTGGATTAATGAAGATATTTTTACCGTAGATTATCTTGCTTATAATTTTGAAGTTAACGGAGGGGGCGTGAGATTTCGAAAAGCAATAAATCCAAGAGTGATTAATGGTATTCGTTTTGTTGATTACGAGAATTTTAAGTACAGGGAAGCCAGGGTAGACTTAAAAAAACTGGATAGTCTTTATACCGCGGGTGAGCTCAGCCTGGTTTCAAAAATTATTAATGAAGATATTGAAGTGGAACTTATAGAGTAGCTTCTAATTAATGTAAAGCACCTGTGAAGTTCTGCTCCCGTTGGGATGTATGGTAACAATAAAAAGACTGCCATACTCATCTTCTGGGATATTGGAGTATTTCTCCTCTTTCAGGATGTAATTTATCCATTCCGGATTTAAATTGCTGTGCCCAACCACCAAAACAGTTTTGCCTCTGGTCTCTTTCTGAAATTGCTGATCATTGAGCTTTTGCGTATTAAAATATTTGATTTCCTTATCCTGAGATTCAGCAATTGGTGTGGCGGTATTTACGGTGCGTTTATATCGGGAACTGTAAATAAGATCAAAATCTATTTCCCTGAAAATTTCCGCCCATTTTTCAGTTCTTGTTTTTCCTGCTTCTGTAAGTTCAGGATCTTCATTTGCCGGATCTATAGTACTTTTTTCGGCATGGCGAATAAAGTAATATGTCGTCAGGGAATCATCATTTTTTATTCCTGCACAGGAGGCAAAGAGGAAGACTGGAATTAAAAGAAGGTATTTCATAATATTATGGTTGTAATTGAAACTGAAATTCTTCAGGATTAGTTTCATCTAATTTAGATGTTCTATTTCAAGAAGAATGATCTGTGAGAGCTGTTTTCCAAAGCTATTAAAGTTATTATCAGAAATTAAAACGAGAGAACGATTCCCGTTGGGAAGAACAGGGCCAAAGCACATCCCTTCAATATTATCTATTATTTCTTCAGAAAGCTGCTTTTTTACAGATTTGAAGTTAAAGATTAGTTCTTTATCCGCAAATTGATAGTCAGATTTTCGAAGTCGGTTTATATCCAGCGTATTTGTGGCGTTTTGGGCATCTGCGGCAAATATTTTCACGGTATTACTATTAGTGCCGTGTCCCGCAGAAAAGGACCGTTCCAGCACTAGGAATTTTTCCTTTTTATATTCCAGGATTTCAGTAATACCATTTACAGCAAAGTACAGAAAAGGAATTTTCGAAATACCATCCAGCTTGTAGGCAAATTGTTTTACCGCTTTATTTTCTTCGGAATTATACAGAGTGAAACGCACGGGTGAAGTTGTGGGGAACAGCTTTGGTTTAGGCCCATCTTTTTCCAGCGGCAATTCTGTCGCGACCCAATAACCTTCATAATTAATACTTTTAGTCATCCCTTCAAAAACACCATTATTACGTGGTTTTTGTTCTCCTGAAGCTAAAAAATAATCCGGGATGGTATATCCTTCAATAAATTCACCATTTGCTGAGAATCTAAAGATCCCGGGGTCTTTTCCCTTGTCGATACTACCTTCACTGCTAATCATTACCGTATTCGATTCGGGTTGAAATCTAATGGATTCCAGGTCAAGATAAAGGTTTTCGGTAGCTTCAGGCTGGTGCATATTTACTACATTCTCAATGTTAATCGTATCTATAGAGAATCCTTTTAATTTTATATCTGCAATGTAGAACCTGGAATTAGAAGGTTGATCACAAATAATATAATATTTGCCATTACTGAAATCTATTCCGGAGAGGCCTCCCACTTTAGTACCGTCAACTTTTAAGTCTGCATCCAAAACAAAATCATCGAGAAACTTTAAGCTTGCCTGGTCATTATTAATTCTTCTTGTCGTGGCGCAGCCCATGAGCAACAGGGCGAAAGCAAGGCTGGCTAAATTTCTCATAGGATTTTTTTAGCAGTAAAAATAACAAATCATTAAGATAAAAATGGCGGTTTATTGAGAGAATAGGAGGTTTTCTAATTGTATTTTTAAGATTAGTATTAATTTAAAGATTAAAAATTATGAATGATGATAGAGTTGAAGGTAAATGGAAACAGATTCGTGGAGAATTTAAGCAGAAATACGGTAAAGTGACCGATGATGACGCCACTTATACCGAAGGCAAATTTGATGAGATGCTGGGACGCCTGCAAGAGCGAACCGGCAAAAGCAAAGAAGAATTAAGAACAGAAATTGATAAGTGGTAGTTAAAATTTTAGCATTATCGAAAAAGGCTGCAGATTTCTGCAGCCTTTTTTGCTAAAAAATATTCTCAGGATTTATTCGCTTTCTGCTAGTTGCTCCTGATTTCTAAATACCAGGATACCGTCAAATTCGTCCAGCAGGATAATGCTATCTGCATTTACTTTTCCTGCTAAGATTTCTTTAGAAAGCTTATTCAGAACTTCACGCTGAACAACCCGCTTAACCGGCCTCGCCCCAAATTGCGGATCGAAACCGCGGGAGGCGAGATATTTAATCGCATCGTCTGTAGCATCCAGTACGATGTTTTGCTTCGCCAGCATCTTTTTAACTCCGCGTAACTGAAAATCTACAATTTTACGAATGTCTTTTTGCGTTAGCGGACTAAACATCACAATGTCATCAATTCTGTTTATAAATTCAGGACGCACTGTTTGTCTCAGCAATCCCAGAACTTCAGTCTTCGCAGATTCCATGGCTGTATCAGGATCTTTTATGGCTTCAAACTTCTCCTGGATAATCTGGCTTCCCATGTTAGAAGTCATTATGATTATCGTGTTTTTAAAGTCTGCAAGGCGTCCTTTATTATCCGTCAACCTTCCTTCATCAAGGACCTGAAGCAGGATGTTAAAAGTATCTGGATGTGCTTTTTCAATTTCATCAAGCAGGACTACAGAATACGGCTTTCTTCTCACAGCCTCTGTTAACTGCCCGCCTTCATCATAACCAACATATCCAGGAGGGGCACCTACAAGACGGCTCACAGAATGCCGTTCCTGGTATTCGCTCATATCAATCCGTGTCATCGCAGCTTCGTCATCAAAAAGATATTCTGCCAAAGCTTTCGCGAGTTCAGTTTTACCCACGCCGGTTGTGCCAAGAAAGAGGAAGGAACCTATTGGCCTGTTTTGGTCTTGCAATCCGGCCCTGCTTCGTCTTACCGCATCACTAACCGCCTGGATCGCCTCTTCCTGCCCAACAACCCTTTTATGGAGTTCGTCTTCCAGCTTAAGAAGCTTTTCCCTCTCACTTTGCAGCATTTTAGTAACCGGAATCCCGGTCCATTTTGCCACAACTTCAGCAATATCATCATTAGTGACTTCCTCCTGGATCAGGGACTTTCCATCTTGCCTTTCAGCTACGCTCTGCTGAAGTTTTTCCAGTTTCTCCTGCGCTTCTTTTATTTTACCATAGCGTATTTCAGCTACTTTTCCATAATCGCCGTCGCGCTCGGCTCTTTCAGCTTCAAGTCTGAAGTTTTCAATATCAGATTTTGTATTCTGAATATTATCAACCAGTTCCTTTTCGTTTTTCCACTGCGCATTTAATTCATTGCGCTCTTCTTTAAGATTTGCGAGATCTGCCCTTAAAATTTTTAGTTTAGACTCGTCTTTTTCACGTTTAATAGCTTCAATCTCTATTTCCAGCTGCATAATCTTACGATCCAGAACATCCAGTTCCTCAGGTTTGGAGTTGATCTCCATTCTTAATTTAGAAGCAGCTTCGTCCATCAGGTCTATTGCCTTATCTGGCAAAAACCTGTTGGTAATATAGCGCTGAGATAGTTCTACAGCCGCAATAATGGCTTCATCCTTAATCCTAACCTTATGGTGAGTTTCATATTTCTCTTTAATTCCACGCAGAATAGAAATGGCGCTTTCCACATCGGGCTCTTCTACAATTACTTTTTGAAAACGTCTCTCAAGAGCTTTATCTTTTTCAAAATACTTCTGATATTCATCCAAAGTGGTTGCTCCTATTGCGCGTAATTCTCCACGAGCAAGTGCAGGTTTTAAAATATTAGCTGCATCCATTGCTCCCTGGCCGCCACCGGCACCCACGAGAGTATGGATTTCATCAATAAACAGGACAATGTTTCCATCACTGCTGGTAACTTCTTTTATTACAGCTTTTAGCCTTTCTTCAAATTCTCCTTTATATTTTGCTCCTGCTATTAATGCTCCCATATCCAGGGAATAAATGCGCTTGTCTTTAAGGTTTTCAGGAATATCACCATCAACAATCCTGTGGGCGAGACCTTCGGCTATTGCTGTTTTTCCTGTTCCCGGTTCTCCCACCAACATTGGGTTGTTTTTTGTTCTTCGGGACAATATTTGCAATATTCGGCGTATCTCTTCATCTCTACCAATAACCGGATCCAGTTTACCTTCTTCCGCAAGCTGATTCAGGTTTTTAGCATATTTCTCCAGAGAGTTATAGGTTTCTTCGGCACTTTGAGAAGTAACACGATCTCCTTTGCGTAATTCTTCAATGGCTGCTTTTAATCCTTTTTCTGTTGCTCCCTGGTCTTTTAGAATCTGTGCAACTTTACTGGAAGACTTGAAAATTGCCAAAATCAGGTGCTCGACAGAAACATACTCATCGTTCATTTTTTTTGCAACAATAGACGCTTCGTTAACTGTTTTTCCCGCTTCCCTGGAAAGTATGATATCGCCACCGCTTACCTTCGGAAAACTTTGCAGCGTATTATCCAGGATCTGGTTAAAGAGGTTAACGTTAATGTTCAGTTTTTTCAGCAGGAACGGTGTGACATTTTCATCAACTTTGGTGATGGCTTTAAAAATATGTTCGTTCTCTATTTGCTGATGGCCTATTTCCTGAGCAAGCTGTTGTGCCTGCTGGATAGCCTCTTGTGATTTTATAGTAAAATTATTGAAATTCATCGTTTTTGTTTTTCTTCAGAAATAGCAATTTATGTACCCAATGAAAAACAAGACAAAATGACAGTGGTTTTTAAGGGAATAAGCGACAAAACGACGCCTTCTGTTAAGTTTTATTAAAAAGAGGCACTATGATTGCTATTAAAGTTATTAAGAATTAATTTTACGTAAAAGAGAAACCTATGGGAATATTTGATAAAGTATTTAAGAGTGAGCGGGATATAGCTAAAGATGAAGTGAAAAAAGTCCCATGGAATGAACTCACATCCATTGAACAACTGGACGATATCCAAAAAGAGTCTGCAGATCATGCTGTGGCTATTTTGAAGCATTCTACACGCTGTGGAATAAGCAGAATGGTCCTGAAGCAATTCGAATCAGATTATAAAGAAGAGTATAACGATGTAAAGCTTTATTTTCTGGATCTTCTCAACCACAGGGATATCTCCAACGAAATTGCCTCACGTTTTAGCGTGCGTCATGAAAGTCCGCAGTTGATCATTTTAAGGAGCGGAAAGGTGGTGCATCATGCATCTCACCAAAGTATTCAGGCCGAAACGCTGGAGAAGCACTTAAATTAGCAACTGTTTCTGAAAAACTTTTTCAATACTTTAATATCTATTGTTAAAAAATATTAATCTCTCCGGAATAGTTTTTCATCATTTGTATTTTCACATTATAAAAGCAAAAATATTATGGTTGATAAAGAGATCGATATAAAAGAACTTGAAAAGAGGTTTGATGCAATAAAGAAAGCTGACAAGGATCGTCCACGGAAAGAATTCCAGGACGCTACCCAAAAAAAGGAAGAGGAGCTGGAGTCAAATCCCAATGATAAAACTCCAAATGTACATTCAGAAAGGGAAAGCGATACAGACTTTCAGGATATAAAAAAGAATGACAAAAAGTGAATATAAAAAAAGCTGCCAATTTTGGCAGCTTTTTTTATCTAGTGTAACTAAAACTAAAAATTATTTCTTCTTTGGTTCAAAGACAGGTAGTAATTTTGTACGTACTTCTCCAAAACCTATCCTACGACCCTCGCTCTGGCAGTAGCCGTGCATAACAACAGTGTCGTTATCTTCAATAAATTTTCTTTCACTTCCATCCTTCAGTTTCAGAGGTTCTTTACCGCTCCAGGTAAGTTCCAGCATAGATCCATAGGAATCTTTCTCTGTTCCCGAAATTGTTCCGGAAGCCATCATATCCCCGGAATTTACAGGACAACCGTTTACCGTATGATGGGCTAACTGCTGGCTCATATTCCAGTAAAGGTCCTTGAAATTTGCTTTGGAAACAATCGTTTCTTCAGCATTATCTGGTTGTATGGAAATTTCAAGATTAATGTCGAATGTCTTTTTGCCTTTGTACTGGAGATAAGGAAGCAGTTCCTTTTCCGGTTCCGGACTCTCTGTTCTGAAAGGTTCGAGTGCATCCATGGTCACAATCCAGGGTGAAATAGACGACGCAAAATTCTTTGCCAGGAATGGCCCTAGCGGAACATATTCCCATTTTTGGATGTCCCGTGCACTCCAGTCGTTGAACACAACCATTCCAAAGATATAATCTTCAGCTTCGTCTACCGGAATGGGTTCTCCTAAAGGGTTTGCATCGGTAGTTATAAAAGCCATTTCCAATTCGAAATCTACTTTTTGTGACGGTCCAAAGATGGGAGTATCAGCACCTTCAGGCATTGTTTGTCCTTTCGGACGGTGGACCGGAATTCCGCTGGGAATTATAGACGAACTCCTTCCGTGGTAACCCACAGGAATGTGGAGCCAGTTTGGTAAAAGCGCATTTTCTGGATCACGAAACATAGATCCTACGTTTGTAGCGTGCTCCTTACTGGAATAAAAATCGGTGTAATCTCCAACCTGCACCGGCATCTGCATTTCAATCTCATTAAGGGTGAAAAGAACAGTGTTTCTATGGTTTTGGTTGTCTTTAAGTTTAGGATTTTTAGCATCAAAAATTTCAGCAATACGGTTTCTTACAAGACGCCAGGTTTTCTTTCCGTCAGAAATAAAATCATTCAGCGTGTCCTGTAAAAAAATATCGTCAGTTAAAGGAATTCCGTCGAAATAGCCAAGTTGGTGCAAAGCCCCCAGGTCTATGGCGTAATCTCCAATTCTGGTCCCGATAGTGATGATATCATCCCTGGTAAGAAATACCCCAAAAGGAATATTCTGTATAGGAAAATCGGTATCCTCAGGAATATTAAGCCAGGTTTTTCGCCCCGGGTCATTAGCAGTAATTGGCATAGAATTTTTTGGTTTTTTGTTAAAATCTATTGTACTCAAATATATTATTTTCCTGTAATTAACGGAATGTATTTATTACTTTTGGTGAATATTTAACGAAAAAATTCGAAATGCAACGAGACAGCCAGGTTTTTAATTTAATAGAAGAAGAAAAAGAACGTCAATTAAATGGTTTAGAGCTTATTGCCAGTGAAAATTTTGTGAGTGAGCAGGTGCTGGAAGCAGCAGGATCTGTACTTACAAACAAGTATGCAGAAGGTTATCCCGGTAAGAGATATTATGGAGGATGTGAGGTGGTAGATAAGGTCGAGCAATTAGCTATTGATCGATTAAAAGAACTTTTTGGAGCCGAATATGCTAATGTGCAACCACATTCCGGTTCCCAGGCAAATACCGCAGTTTTCGCTACCTGTATGAATCCCGGTGATAAATTTTTAGGTTTCGACCTCTCTCACGGCGGTCATCTAACCCACGGGTCTCCTGTAAATTTCTCCGGAAGACTTTACAACCCTGTTTTTTACGGAGTAGATAAAGAAACCGGTCTTATTGATTATGATAAAGTTGCTGAACTTGCAGAAAAAGAAAAGCCGAAAATGATTATTGCCGGCGCTTCAGCATATTCACGTGAAATCGATTATAAAAGGTTTAGGGAGATTGCAGATAGTGTTGGTGCTATTTTATTTGCCGATATTGCGCATCCTGCGGGCCTCATCGCAAAAGGTCTTTTAAGTGATCCAATTCCACATTGCCACATCGTAACTTCCACCACCCATAAAACCCTTCGTGGGCCAAGAGGTGGTATTATCATTATGGGGAAAGATTTTGATAATCCCTTTGGTGAAAAACTGAAAAACGGAAAGCTGAAAAAAATGTCAGCGATGCTTAATAGCGGAATTTTCCCCGGAAACCAGGGCGGGCCATTGGAGCACATTATTGCTGCAAAAGCTGTGGCTTTTGGAGAAGCACTTACAGATGATTTCTTGCATTACACGATAAGAGTCAAAAAGAATGCTGCCAAATTAGCCGAAGCTTTTGTAGATAAAGATTACCAGGTAATTTCGGGAGGAACAGATAATCACATGATGCTTATCGACCTCAGGAATAAAAACGTTAGCGGAAAAGAAGCAGAAGAAGCACTTGTAAAAGCTGATATTACTGTGAATAAAAATATGGTTCCTTTTGATGATAAGTCTCCTTTTGTCACTTCCGGAATTCGAATAGGTACCGCAGCAATTACCACCCGCGGACTTGTAGAAGAGGATATGCCGAAAATCGTAGATTTGGTCGATAGGGTTGTAAATAATATTGAAGATGAAGCCGAACTTGCTAAGGTGAAAACTGAAGTGAATTCTTTAATGCACGGCAGACCTTTATTTCAATAAGATTTTTGATTTTAAAGAATAAGAAAAGGTTGCCTTTAACGGGCAGCCTTTTTTTGTTGGGCTTCGACAGGCTCAGCCTGACCCGCAGGTCGAAAATTGGCATTTTGAAGCACCCTTTAGAAATGAAAAAAGCTGTCACTATTCACGAATATCTTTCAAAGGGTTTAGAAAAAAAATCGTGTATTCGTGGCAAAACTTATGAAAGGCTTCAACTGGTTCACCCTGACCCCTCAGGTCGAAAATTGGCCTTTTTAACCTATGATTTTTTTCTACTGAATTTGCTTCCGATTGAGAAAAAAGAGGCATCTCGGAAATGGCAATTATCGTCCTCAGTCACACTGAGCTCGACGAATTGTAGCCTACGACTTTTCTTCGACAGAAAAGAGCCTTTTTAAATCATCAGAAATTCTTGCAGGTTTTTTTGTCTCATTTTTCATAAGGCACCAGGTGGTTTTTGCTTCGACAAGTGTTTCTCCGGTTTCTGCATTCTTGATTAAAACGTGCCGTAAGGTAGTTACGTGAGTGGTTTCTGTAACGAAAGTGTGGAGTATTAATTCTTCATCAAGAAAAGCCTGGCGTTTATATTTAATATGATGTTCTACAACCACCCAAAAGACATCTGCTTGTTGTTCTTTTGTAGCCTTTTTTAGCCAATGCGCTTTTGCGACGTCCTGCACCCACTGCACATATTGAACGTTGTTCACATGCTGTTGCTCATCCAGGTGTTTGGATTCAACTTTTATTTTCAGTTCAAAAATATCGGGAGTATGGCTCATTATTTTTCTATGATATTGACTTCAAAAATCCGGTCCCAGTTTTTGCCGGTCACATAAAGTTTCTTCGAATTTGGATTGTAGGCAATTCCATTTAAAACGTCGAGTTTATCGTGCTGAGTGACCTTTTCTCTTAATCCACGGAAATCGATAAGGCCTTCAATAGCACCATTTTCGGGGTTTATAATTGCTACTCCGTCTTTTTGATAGGTGTTTGCATAGATTTTTCCCTCAACCCATTCCAGTTCATTTAGTTTAGAAGATAATCCGCGGTGATGTGCGGGTTGAATAAAAGTTTCCTCGGAAAGAGTCTCCGGGTTCAGGATCCATATTTTCTCTGTTCCGTCACTTTTGTACAGTTTCTCCCCATCATTGGTAAATCCCCATCCTTCTTTACTTTCATTGTAGGCAAAAGTTTCTGTTTGTTCAAAATCGTCGAGATTGTAAACAATTCCTTCTCCTTCCCTCCAGGTAAGTTGGTAAATTTTACCGTCTAAAATGGTGATGCCTTCTCCAAAGTACTGGTCGTCCAATTTAATTTCGTTATAAATCTCTCCTGTTTCAAGATCTGTTTTTCTCAATTTGGATTTCCCATACTGGCCGAGGCTTTCGTATAAGGTGTCGTTGTAAAATTCTAATCCCTGGGTATAAGCTTCGGGATCGTGTGGGTAAGAATTTACAATTTCATAGGTGTAGGAAATAGGGGCAGTGTTGTTAAACAGTTTAATGGTTTTGCTTATTTCCTGTTTTTCACCTTCAGTAAAAACATGAGCTTCTATAGGTTGATTTCCCAGTTTATAATTGTCAAGAATAATGGCAGTTCGAAAATTGCCATTTTCGGCTTGTAGTTTTTGTCCTTCAAAATAGAAAGCGACAGAATCAATTTTCCTGTTTTTGGGATTTAAAACCGAAACCTGTATTTCCTCACCAAGCTGAAATTCTTCCTTGTCTTCGGAAATTTTCAGAGAAAAATCTGAAGATTTTTTATCAGAATTACTTCCGCAGGAAAAAAGAGAAATTGTTAAGATGAAGAATGTCAGTAATTTAAAATTATTCATGATTTTGAGCTCTAAAATATTGGTCTAAATTAACTATTTCCTATCGAAAAAACCTTGCCAGAAATACTAAAGATTGTATATTTGCACCGGCAAGTCCCACACAACCAGCTCCTGCTGAATCCCCCAGGGCGGGAACGCAGCAAGGGTAGGCGGTCGTAGCGGTGTGATGTGGGTTACTTGCCATTTTTTGTTTCTTCCAGTTTCTATAATTATTGCATCTTTGTGGCCTATGAAAACAGATGCTCTTTCTAAAAAAGTAGTTCTTATTACCGGTGGATCCTCAGGAATTGGAAAATCGATAGCCGAATATCTTCAGAATAAAGATTTTATAGTTTACGGCACCAGCAGGAACCCACATAAATTTTCAAATGCTGAGGTCCCTCTGGTAGCTTTGGACGTCACCAAAAAAGAAACTGTTGTCGCCGCAGTAAAGGAGGTGATTGGTAAATCCGGAAAAATAGATATTCTTATAAACAATGCGGGAGTGGGAATTACAGGTCCTATAGAAGAAACTCCCGATGAAGAAATTAAGAAAGCTTTTGATACCAATTATTTTGGCCCTCTTAGCTTAATTAAAGAAGTGCTGCCGCATATGAGGCAACAAAGGAGCGGACTTATCATTAATATTACTTCTATTGCAGGTTATATGGGTTTGCCTTATCGTGGAATTTATTCTGCGACTAAAGGTGCGCTGGAGTTAACTACCGAGGCTTTTAGAATGGAACTCAAAGATTTTAATGTGCAAATGACTAACGTTGCGCCTGGTGATTTTGCAACTAATATTGCTGCAGGAAGATACCATGCGCCGGTCCAGAAGGGGAGTCCGTACGAGGTACCATACGGAAACACTTTAAGACTGATGAATAAACACGTAGATGCGGGAGAAGATCCCCAGTTAATGGCAAAAGCTATTTATAATGTTATCCAGACAGAAAACCCCAGAGGTCATTACAAAGTAGGAGAAGTTGTTCAGAAACTATCTATAGGATTAAAACGCATTTTACCTGATAAAGTTTATGAGAAAATGCTTCTAAAGTTTTATAAATTGTAAATTTGTGGAAACTAAGGGATAACCATGATGTTTTATATAAAACATGCGGTTTGAATTATTAATGAACCAAATAAATAAGAAAGAAATGAAATTTTTTATCGATACCGCCAATCTTGATGAAATTAGAGAAGCTCAGGGATTGGGAGTTTTGGATGGTGTGACCACAAACCCTTCTTTAATGGCGAAAGAGGGTATTACAGGAAAAGAAAACATTATTGAGCATTATAAAAAGATTTGCGAGATAGTGACGGGCGATGTTAGCGCTGAGGTAATTGCAACTACTTTTGACGAAATAGTGAAAGAAGGGGAAGAACTGGCGGCTTTACATGATCAAATTATTGTAAAGGTTCCAATGATTAAAGAAGGTGTTAAGGCGATTAAATATTTTAGCGATAAAGGAATAAAAACCAACTGTACACTTGTATTTTCTGCAGGACAGGCCTTGCTTGCGGCTAAAGCGGGTGCAACTTATGTTTCTCCTTTTATTGGAAGGCTTGATGATATTTCTACTAATGGCCTGAATCTTATTGCTGAAATAAGGTTGATCTATGATAACTATGGTTTTGAGACTGAGATTCTTGCGGCTTCCATCAGGCATACAATGCATGTTCTGGATTGCGCTAAAATTGGTGCAGATGTGATGACAGGTCCTCTTTCTTCTATTGAAGGTTTACTAAAACATCCTCTTACAGATAGTGGTTTGGAGAAATTCCTTGCAGATTATAACAAGGGAAATCATTAATTCCAGGTTTCTGGAAATAGATGTAAATGAAAGGCTGCCAGTTGGCAGCCTTTCATTTACATCTATTTTTCATTTTCTAACGATTTAGAAACTCCAGGAGTTCTGTTTCAAAGTTGGGACTGTAGAGTTTTGCATCCCCGTCTATAATAACAGCTTCAGAATTGACAAAAAAGATTTTGTGGATGTATTTTCTGAAAACCTCTTTACTTATTTCGCGGTTGGTAATCTGATATTCGTAATCTTTGTTGTAATTATTAGAGGAGACCACCCTAAGCCAGTTTTCTGTTTCACCCTGATCAATATTTACTCCTATAAAATCCACCTCCGGATATTTTCTCCTAAGGGCTTTAATATTGTTGTGTTGCCATTTATAATGGGAAGGAGCGTACAGAGACCAAATGAAAATTACTGAAGGTTTGCTGATGATGTCCCCATAAGTAACCTGCTCCTTGGAGGTGTTAATCATTTTGCCTTTCCTGATGGATGAGCCTTCAAAATAACTTTTTTGTATAATAGCAAGATCTTCTGCCTGCCCTATATTACTATAATTAATATTCTCCAGAACCTCAAGAATGGAATCTACCCGGTCCTGATTTTTTGCCATTACAATACCGCGGGTGACAAGCCGGTCCAGAAATTTGTTCTTCATGTAAGGAAGCGTTGTGAGGGAATCAACCAAGATTATTCTCCTGCGGATATTTTGGTAACTTCCAAGTTCAAAACAGCTCCTGTCCAGATCCTCGTCCGTATTGCAATTTTCTATGGATTTTGAGCGTAGGTAATTTTCAATAAAATTGGTGTAGACTTTATACTCCTGCAAGCTTTCATTGCTAAAGTCGATTTCATTTCGGTAATTATAAAAATCTTCAGGGATTTCGTCAGCAAACTGAGAATTATATTTCTCGATAAGAAACGTGTAACGTTCTCTCAGGTCGTAATATTCATAATCAATTACGGTATGTGCTATGTCAAGAAATTTTTGTGAAAATTTCTGTTCATCATTAAGGTTTCCTAAGGATTCAATTCGCTGTTCTCTAATAGAATCAGTTATGCGTGAAAATTTCTCCGGATTAAACTTGTAATACGATAAAATTAATTCGTTGTTTTCCTGATTATTGAGGAGCATTTCCAGTAGAAAACTACTTTTTTCTGAACCTCTTCCGCTAAAGTTCATGGATTTGTCAAACTGCAGGGTATTTAACCAAACTAAGACACTATCTCCTGGCTCTACATACATTGTTTGACTTTCAGGATTGTGATTAAGGGAATAAACTCCCTCGGTAAGATCTTCGAGCTGAGCTCCGAATTGATTTTTTTGGTTCAGAAACAGCGTATCTAAAACTTTCTCATTTTGAGCTAGAACAACGTAATGTGTATGAGGATTAACAATTTGTCCGCCAATATAGATTTTGTCTCCGTAACTATTTGAACGGTTACAGGCAGATAAAAGAAACACAGTAAAAAGAAATAAGGGGAAAATATTCTTCATCTAAGGATCTAAGACTTCGGATTTTAAGATAGTCAGTAGTGAGCAAATA
Source organism: Autumnicola edwardsiae (assembly GCF_031846505.1). Classification (NCBI taxonomy): domain Bacteria; kingdom Pseudomonadati; phylum Bacteroidota; class Flavobacteriia; order Flavobacteriales; family Flavobacteriaceae; genus Autumnicola; species Autumnicola edwardsiae. The sequence continues at coordinate 5,828 of NZ_JAVRHP010000034.1, read as the reverse complement.
TAGATGCTCACTACTGCTGTGAATGTTAATCGGTAGTTAAAAGGAATTTTATAAACGTTAATCTTTCCAGAAGATTACTTAATTGGCTACTTTTGCAAAAAATTAGATCAAATTAAATTCTTATGCTCTCAGTTTCAAATCTTTCAGTTCAATTTGGTAAACGTGTTCTCTTTGATGAAGTGAATACTACTTTTACCCAGGGGAACTGCTACGGAATTATTGGTGCCAATGGTGCCGGAAAATCCACTTTTCTTAAGATCCTTGCAGGAAAATCAGATCCTACTTCAGGTCATGTTCATCTTGAACCGGGAAAACGTATGTCTGTACTGGAGCAGAACCATAATTTGTACGACGAATATCCTGTCCTGGAAACAGTAATGAGGGGGAATAAACCTCTTTACAAGATCAAAACAGAAATGGAAGAGATCTACGCTAAAGAAGACTTTAACGATGCAGATGGGGAAAAGGTTGGATTGCTTCAGGCTGAATTTGAAGAAATGAACGGTTGGAATGCCGAAAGTGAAGCGGCCTCCCTGCTTTCCAGTTTGGGTATAAAAACAGATTCCCATTATACGTTAATGCAGGATCTTGAGGGTCAGCAAAAGGTGAGGGTGCTTTTAGCCCAAGCTTTATTTGGTAATCCCGATGTGTTGATTATGGATGAACCTACCAACGATCTGGATTATGAAGCTATAACCTGGCTGGAGAATTTCCTTGCGAATTACGATAACACGGTAATTGTGGTTTCTCACGACCGTCACTTCCTGGATTCTGTATGTACGCACATTTCAGATATAGACTTCGGAAAAATAAACCACTTTAGCGGGAATTATACATTTTGGTACGAATCTTCACAACTCGCAGCAAGACAACGCTCTCAGCAGAACAAAAAAGCTGAAGAGAAGAAGAAAGAACTTCAGGAATTTATTCAGCGATTTAGTGCAAACGTGGCAAAATCTAAGCAAGCTACTTCGCGCAAGAAGATGATCGATAAATTAAATATTGAAGAAATAAAACCTTCCAGCAGAAGGTATCCAGCGATTATTTTTGAAAGGGAACGCGAAGCAGGAGACCAGATTTTGAATATTGAAGGTCTTGAAGCATCTATAGAAGGAGAGGTAATCTTTAAAGATGTAAATATCAACCTGGCCAAAGGTGATAAAGTGGTTGTGTTTTCCAGAGATTCCAGAGCGACTACTGCTTTCTACGAGATTATAAACGGAAATCAGGATGCGGTTAAAGGAAAATATTCATGGGGTGTTACCACCAATCAGTCGTATTTACCACTGGATAATTCTGAATATTTTGATAATGATCTTACCCTTGTAGATTGGCTAAGGCAATGGGCTAAAACCGAAGAAGAAAGAGAAGAAGTTTATATACGCGGATTCTTAGGTAAAATGTTGTTTAGTGGGGAAGAAGCTTTAAAAACCTGCCGCGTTTTATCTGGTGGAGAAAAGGTAAGGTGTATGTTAAGCCGCATGATGATGATGCGGGCAAATGTTCTTATGCTCGATGAGCCCACGAACCACCTGGACCTGGAATCTATTACAGCCTTTAACAATTCGCTGAAGAATTTTAAAGGAACCATTATGTTCACCACTCATGACCATGAATTTGCACAAACAGTGGCTAACCGGATAATTGAACTTACTCCTGGTGGCGCCATAGATCGTTACTTAACATTTGACGAATATATGGGAGATAAGAAGATAAAGGAACAACGTGAGAAGATGTACGGAGTTCAGGTTTAAGTAATTCTTAAATAATAAATAAAAAGCCCGGTTTCCATAAGGATCCGGGCTTTTCTGGCTAATTAAACAAACAAATAATAATAAACACTAAAAAATTCCGCCGCCGCCGGCGTCATTGTCATCTCGGGATTTACGTTTTAAAGCACTATTTTTACCGCCTCCAAACCTGTAGGAGAATCCAAGGTAAACGGTTTGTGTTTCTCCTTTAAATCTTCCCTCCTGCAGAAATGGCCTTCCATCGGTAAATTCAAACTCCTGGGTGTTGAAGACATCATTTAAATTCAGACTAATTGTTGCCTTGTTATCCATAAAAGAATACCTCCCGCCAAGGTTCATAAAGTACATTGGCTTCATAAGCATTTGCAGGCTTTCATTTCTTCCGCGGTAAAATCCGAATAATTGAAAGGTTAAGGCTTCACTCGCTTTAAACGAATGGCTTGTCCTGAAGTTAAAAGTGGTGTTATTCGTTTCCAGATATTCACTTCCCACTACTCCTTTTAGTTGCTGGCTGTAAGCTTCAAAACTTGTATTGGTGCTCCACCAGCCGGTGAATTTGTAATTGGCAGAAAGTTCTAGTCCGTAGGAATTATTATCTTCAAAATTGTCAAATTGAAGAAGCAAGGAGCCCGGCTCATTAGGATCTTCGAGTATAACCTGGTTAATTTCATCATTAATATTTCTGAAGAACACGCCACCTGTTAAACTTCCTTTGTTGAAAAGGTTACGGGTATAATTAAATTCTACCGAATTGGTGAACTGCGGTTCCAGTTCCGGATTTCCGGAGACGGTCAATCTTGGGCTGCTAACTTCCCTGATGGGATTTACCTGGTTAAAACCGGGGCGGTCAACACGCCTGCTGTAACTTATTTGGTACGTATTCTTTTCATTTGGAGTATGGCTCAAAAATCCTGAAGGATAAATTGTTAGATAATCATCTTCAAAAACTTTTTCCCCGTTATAGATCGCATCCACCTGAAAATTCTCCAGCCTTGCGCCCAGTTGATAGGACCATTTTTCAAAATTTTGTCCATACGTGGTGTAAAAAGAATAAATATCCCGGTTGTATTGATACGTGGAATTAGAAAAATCTGGATTAGTGGTGTTGTAGCCGTTATCTGTATCTAATATTCTGGCTTCGATGCCCATTTCCAGCTTCGAGTTTTCACTTAAGGGATTAACATAATCAATATTACTTATTAGATTTTCTCTTTTCTCGTCCACCAGATCTTCATAAGCTACAAAACCATCCGTATTTCCTTCAAAATCAAAAAAGGAATTCTCTTCTTCTTCAAAATCATTGTAGTTAATTTCTACCTGAAGGTCATGCCCTTTTTTTTCAAATTTTCGATCGTATACAAAATTGTAGGTGGAATTTATATTGTCGAAATTCAAATCCAGGTTTTGCACCAGGCTTGGCTCCGGATTATTGTTGTAGATTAACCTGAAAGCACCTTCGGGACCTCCGTTAAAGTGATTTTGGTTGGTATAGAAGGAAAAAGTATTGTGATCGTTCAGGTAAAAGTCCATTCCCACCTTATATAGGTTAGATTTCCGCTTATTATTGATGTCAAAAGCCTGTAAAAGGTTTTCCTGCGGTAAATAGATTCGTCCTAAATTTTCCCGGGGCCCAAAATTGGTTCCAACATTACCATAAACGTTAATTTTTCCTGTTCGGTAATTCATATCAAGGGAGCCGTTAAAACGCCAATTTTCGCCCACAGTTACGCCGGTGTTCAGATTTCCGTTGAAGCCGTTGTTCGCATTTTTATGAAGGACGATATTTATGATTCCGCTCATTCCTTCGGGATTGTATTTTGCTGAAGGATTGGTAATGAGCTCTATACTTTTAATAGAAGTTGAAGGAATTTGCTTCAGCAATTGTGCAGGATCCATATTTGTAGGTTTTCCATCTACTAAAACCCGTACGTTAGAATTTCCGCGAAGAGCTATATTACCATCCTGATCTACATTTACAGAGGGAATATTATTCATTATTTCTGAAGCGCTTGCCCCTGTGGTGGTAAGATCCTTACCTACATTTATAACTTTCCTGTCAATACGCTGCTCGATTGTGGTTCTTTCAGCAACTACGGTAACATCATTTAGTTGGGCAACTTCAGCTTCAAGAGGGATAATTCCTATTTCCACAATTCTTTGATTTTCTGAGATGGTAATTTCACGGATGAAGGTTTTGTAGCCAATAAATTGTGCTTTAAGCTCATAGGTTCCGTTCTCAATTTTTTCTATGGAAAAGCTACCGTCTTCTCCCGTGGTGATCCCGGTTACCAAATTGCCTTCCATATCATTAATAATGACAGTGGCGTAGGGAATAGGTTCCTGCAGGTCAGGGTCTATTACAGAACCCGAAATTTTTCCGAAAGCTTCGTTGAAAGCCATAGTGCCGACTGTTGTAAATAGTGTAATGATTAAAAATAACTGTTTCATTTTTTGATTGATTTGATGGTTATGATGTTATAGAAAATACCTTGTATTGCATATTAGCTTGATGAGAGCTTTTGCAAAAAAAGAACCTTCTCTACTTTAAAGACGGCGCAGAAATGTATTTGTTACAATCTTTTTTAAAATAACCCACATTCCTGATGAGAAATGTGGGCTGTTAACAATTCCTGGTGCAAACACTAACCATCAAAAAGAGCAGACCAGCAATTCTTGAACCGGTTCTATTATAAAGACTTTATAATTTAAAACTTGTTACAGTATCCCAGAAGTATTAAATTTAGAATATGAAGAAAAAAACATTAGTAATAGGAGCATCTACCAATCCTGCAAGATATTCTTATATGGCCATTAACCGGTTGGTGGGATACAATCAACCAACAGTTGCCATAGGCTTGCGGGAAGGCGAAGTTGCCGGCGTAAAGATTGAAAAGGAAATGTTGCCTTTTGAAGATATAGATACCATCACATTATATATAAATCCAAAGAGGCAGCCGGATTATTATGATTATATACTTTCTCTTAATCCGGAACGGGTGATTTTTAACCCCGGAACCGAAAATCCGGAATTGTACGAGCTCCTCCGGAATAACAACATAGAAGTAGAAATTGGGTGTACCTTAATTATGCTTGGATCTAATCAATACTAGTCCAAGAAAGGTGAGCAAGCCGTTAAGGATAAGGATAAAAAACCCAAATTCAAATCCAAACCATACCAGACTGTTTATACTTATTATATAAGAAAGCAAAGGAGAAAGGATTGCAACCACCGGAACAAGTTTGTCTTTCACATTCCATTTTGTGAACAAGCCGTAAGTGTATAAGCCTAAAAGCGGTCCATAGGTGTATCCTGCAAATTCAAAGAGTTCGTTTATCACACTTTTATCTGCAATGGCATATTTAAAAATAAGCATTACCACAATAAGAAGTAGGGAAATCCCAATATGAATGGTTTTCCTGATCTTTACCTGTTTTTCTTCAGAATACTTCTTTTCAATATCCAGGATATCAATACTAAAAGAAGTGGTAAGCGCTGTTAAAGCACTGTCTGCACTGGAATAGGCAGCAGCAATAAGGCCAAGAATAAAGAAAACGGCGACACCTATTCCCAATTCTCCGCTTGTTGCAATAGCTGGAAAAAGGTCATCTTTCCGCTCTGTTATCCCGTTAATTTCGGCATAATCGGTTAAAAGCACACCCAGCGCCAGGAAGAAGAAATTAACAACAGTAAGCACCAACGTAAACCAGAACATATTTTTTTGAGCATCTTTTAAATTCCGGCAGGTAAGATTTTTCTGCATCATATCCTGGTCCAGGCCCGTCATTACAATTGCTATAAATGCCCCTGAAATAAATTGTTTAAAAAAGTAATCTCTGCTTCTCCAGTCTTCAAAGAAGAACATTTTAGAGAATTCACTTTCAGATAGATATCCAATAATATTAACCGGTGAGAAGTTGAGGTCTTCAGAAATTACCACAATGGTAATTCCCAAAGCAAGCAGCATAAACAAAGTTTGCAGCGTGTCTGTCCATACAATCGTATTTATTCCGCTTTTAAAAGTGTAGAGCCAGATGAGTAAAATAGTTATTGATACAGTTACATAAAACGGAACTCCC
>NZ_JAVRHP010000339.1:0-307 GCF_031846505.1 Autumnicola edwardsiae | reverse complement strand
TTCCTGTTTAACTCATTTCTACTGAAGGTCGATAATTGCCATTTTAAGAGGGTGACTTGCAGAGAATCGTGAGAAAAATTTAGGTATTTCGGGAAATAAGTTGAGGTTGTTGTCTTTTTTCCCTTTTTTGCTTCTTTTCCTGTTCACCTCTACTTTCTAAAGATCGAAAATTGCCAATTTTCACCACTCTTTAAATTTGCTCTTTCCCTCTTTCCCTCTTTCGCTCTTTTCCTCATTAACTTTTTTACTGAAGGTCGATAATTGCCATTTTAAGAGGATGACATGCAGAAGATCGTGAGAAAAATTT
>NZ_JAVRHP010000338.1:0-311 GCF_031846505.1 Autumnicola edwardsiae | reverse complement strand
ATATACCAGCCGTGTTGTTTCCGAAGGTAAGGAAGATTGGCACAACGCAATTAAGTAAGAGTGTAGAAGTGTAGATGGTTTATTTCCGAAGGCTTTTTCCAAAAAAAATAATCCAGATTCCCTGACGGGGCTGAAGAATTCTGCTTGTTAATGCATATAGACTGTGTCGGAACAAAATCTTCCCTGGCTACATGTATTGGAAGGAAATTGGTAACCTTAAAATTTGGAAAGGATTGCACAGGATGCTCTAATTAGTCGTCCCTTAGAAATGCATTTCTAGCTTCATATTTCGATTTTGGCTGATTGAATTT
>NZ_JAVRHP010000337.1:0-320 GCF_031846505.1 Autumnicola edwardsiae | reverse complement strand
TCCATCAAATATCAAACTCTCCAGACACAACAGCTGGCTATTTTTTAATCGAACTCAGGTTATAATTATATGGCTAAACATCATTTTATTTCCATTGGTCTAAAGTAATCCTTCACTTACCGAAAATTGAAAATTTTTTTACCAAAACCACACCATATTTGTTTAACCTTAAAATTCAAATATTATGAAGGCATCAAAATCAACTCAGCACATTCGGGAAATAAAAGGAAGACTTTATAGTGGAAATGTAACCGAAACTCAAAGGAAACTTGAATATGATCTTCTTAGATTCCAATCATTAATTAGTCGACCCTTAGAAA
>NZ_JAVRHP010000336.1:0-324 GCF_031846505.1 Autumnicola edwardsiae | reverse complement strand
TCCGTGTCCCGTTTCCATTGTGTTTAAGAAAGCCTTCTAAACATTGTGGAATAAGGGATGGGCTTTACAACTGTCCGTACTGCTAAGGGAAAAAAATTAAGTTAGTTGAAGCTATTGACTATATCAAAATTTTCAACTACCTTAACCTTAAGAATTTGTAACGTTGGAAACGTTTGGAAAGTGAAAAACTTTCCACGATCCCATCGCCAAATTCTTAGGGACGCTACCTAAAGGTTTTGTCCTTCTCTTTCCCTTAGCCGTACCACTGATAATCAGCCCAGGAACTTCAAAAGATGACCATCCGCTACAAGAAATTGCATACAA
>NZ_JAVRHP010000335.1:0-327 GCF_031846505.1 Autumnicola edwardsiae | reverse complement strand
ATAAAATATATTGGAATAATAAGGGAAAGCCAGCATCAATCCGGTAAATATAGTTATCAAGAACAGAAATTTTTTGGACTGCCAAAAAGATGGTTTTGCTTCTTCGTCACAGGCACAATCCTTTTCTTCCTGGGTTTTCGATTGAAGTTTCGGATACCATGCAAAGACCAAAACAATAATGGTCAAGCCGATAAGATAGGGCCTAAATGGCTCGACCCATGAAAAGGTCGATGCAATTCCACTTGTTCCGGCAATTAATGCCAAAACAGGGGTTATACAACATATTGATGCTGCAACTGCGGTAAAAATGCCGGTATAGGCCGCGGT
>NZ_JAVRHP010000334.1:0-329 GCF_031846505.1 Autumnicola edwardsiae | reverse complement strand
AAGTAACAATTTGGGTGCTTTCCCAGGAAGGTGACAGTAATATTCATTTTGAAAATGCAACAAATCCAGAACTTCAGAATGATGTAGTTGCTGTTGGAGAAGAAATTACCGAATTAAATTTTACGGCAGAAACTTCCGGTACTTATAATATCTATGATGATACCGGGAAACCAAGTTATTTTAGAATCTTACGTGAAAGTAATACGATGAGTTCAGAATCAGGCAGTGATCTTACCGATGCTTGGGATTTTGGTGCCACACAGCTTGATGCGTCTGAATACAATAATCAATTATCTGTAGATATTATCAATTCCTGGTATGATGCTTCT
>NZ_JAVRHP010000333.1:0-332 GCF_031846505.1 Autumnicola edwardsiae | reverse complement strand
CTTAAATATTACCAATTTCAACTGTAGCAATGTTGGAGACAATTCCGTAGAACTGACAGTAACTGATGTAAATGCAAATTCTGCCTCAAAAACTGCGACCGTTACGGTTGAAGACCAGATTGCCCCCACAGTTTTGACCCAAAACATTACTGTTGAACTCGATGCAAACGGGAATGCGACAATTTCAGCCGAAGATATTAACAATGGTTCTACCGATAATTGCCAAATTCAGAGCCGCTCCTTAAATATTACCAATTTCGACTGTAGCGATGTTGGAGACAATTCCGTGGAACTTACAGTTACTGATGTTAATGGAAATTCAGCCTCAAAAA
>NZ_JAVRHP010000332.1:0-343 GCF_031846505.1 Autumnicola edwardsiae | reverse complement strand
ATCAGTTCCCCTGTTTCCTTATCAATAATTTGGAGTTTTTTGCCAGCGTAATCAATAAAGAGTTCTTTGCCAGGATCGTGTTCAAGCTTCATCGAACCTTTGGCCTTGGCGTACTTGCGCCGGTAATGTTCCATAAATTGGGTATAGCCATAAGGATCTTTGGCCTGCGCTACATATTCCTGATAATGGTATAAAAAAGTAAAACCTGGGTGGTTCCGGGCTTTATTGACCCCCTCAAAATATAACATGAGTTCATCGTAGCGAGGGTTGTCAATAGTAGTGTGGGAAGGAAAAAGCTTCTCTAAGGTAGCATTATCAACGGCCAATAATTCTTTAGGGGAAG
>NZ_JAVRHP010000331.1:0-348 GCF_031846505.1 Autumnicola edwardsiae | reverse complement strand
TAGGTAATCGCTGGATAGGACTTCATCGATAAAATCTACCGTGTCCAATGAATTTTGAACTATGGCATCGAAAGATTCCACAACCCTTGAAACTTCATCGGGTTTGATGTAGGGCGAATTCAAAATATCCTGTAAATCATTTTGCATTACGTTGATAAGGCGCTGATTGTTCTGTCCAATTTCCTCAACTGCTCTCAGTTGCTCAACAACGCTTGATACTTTCTCTATTGCCTCTTTTGCATCTTTCAGGAATTTTACAGACTTAATCATTTGAGCCGTTTGCTTGCCAGATTCTATCAGTTGTTTTACCAAGCTGATAAAATTGGTATTGTCATAAGTGGGCATTCC
>NZ_JAVRHP010000330.1:0-355 GCF_031846505.1 Autumnicola edwardsiae | reverse complement strand
TCTTTCGGATAGTATAATGAATGGTCTGGGCAATTATCAGCCCCTCGCGCACTATGTAGGAATCTGCTCCGTCATCTATTTGTGAACTGTCTGAATATGCAGTCCATTCCAGAAAAGCTATTTCATCTTCAAAAAGAAAATTGATATAGTTAAACTCCGCTTCGGGGAAATCCTTTATCAGCATTTTATTTAATTCCCTTAGTCCTTCATGTCCTTTATAAATACCATGCGTAGTAAGCAGGATCAAATCTTTGGAAAAGTTTTTCTGCAGATCCTCTTCTATAGATCCCTTTTTAGAAAGTTCCAGATGATCTTTTAATACTTCTTCTGTAGTTCTCATAGGCTAAAAATTTTA
>NZ_JAVRHP010000033.1:0-35709 GCF_031846505.1 Autumnicola edwardsiae | reverse complement strand
CTTGAATAAAGCTGAGGTGTTCCAGCCAAATCTTGAAAATTTCCACTGAACAACTCCGGCGTGTTGACCAGATCATTAAAGTCACCACTAAACAGTTCGGGTCTGTTTTCAAGATCCGCGTAATCACCGGAAAAACCTCCCCTCAATTCTCCTAAAGAAATTGTATTACCTCCTGTAATAGAAAGTCGGTCGCCTTCCAAATTAAGCGACTGTACACTTCCTTCAGATCCATTTCTGGTAATCATCAGACTGTCGACCTGATCCTTGGTGTAAATTTCCGGAGTGTTTATTAAATCATAGAAATCTCCACTAAATAGTTCCGGTTTGTTTGCAAGATCTATGTAATTACCCGAAAAGTCATCAGAGCTATCCGTATCCCATCCTTCAAAAGAAATACTGTTTCCTCCGGAAATGGAAAGCTCATTTTGATTAAGGTTTAAAGATTGGGCTACTCCGTCAGAACCTGTATTTGCTACAACCAAGCTATCCACCTGGGTAGTTGTGTATATATTTGGGACATCCTGCAAATCGATATAGCTACCGCTAAAAAGATCAGGTTTATTTTCAAGGTCTGAATAGTTTCCGGAGAAATCATCTGAAGCATCCCGGTCCCAATTCTCAAAAGAAATACTGTTTCCTCCCGAAATTGAGAGCTCATTTTCGGTAAGGGTTAAAGACTGGGTAAACCTCCCTGGACTTTCATCTCCGGAAATAAGCTGTATAATTTCATTTTTTGTGTAAATATCCGGAAGGCCGCTAAGACTGGAATACTTTCCGTCAAAATCATCTGAGTTATCCTTGTCCCAACCTTCGAAAGCCGATTCAAATCCGTCAATATCGGCATCGGAATAATGGTAAAGGTCCACAATCTGAGATTCTGTTACTGTACCTGCAAAATTTTCTGCCGTTTTAGAATGCAACGAATAGGGAACGCTTAACATCTGGCTCACACCGGTTATCGAAAAGTTTCCGCTACCCGTAGGATCCACCTGGGATTCTACGAAGTAATATCCTTTTGCCCAATTAATATTCTTAAAGTTACCCATACTTACTACTCCCGTACCAATTTGAAGGGAAACTAATCCGTTACTATTAGTTGTAGTATAATGTGTTTCTTCATATACAGCCGTACCTTTGGCTGATCCCTGGCGAACTATTATTTTTAAATCAACCTCAGAATTTGTTACAAGAGTATTCGAATTATCCCGAATAACCGCCTGATAACTCATCTTCTCGGGGGCTTGAGCAAAAAGACTGGTGATGGTAAGGAGCAGTAGGGGGAAAATGGGGGTCCATTTCATTGCTTTATCTTTTAATAATTTTTAATGTTTTAATATTTCTGTCTTCCTTAAAAACTTTTAGAATATACATTGCCGATTGCAGGTAATCCGGACTTATTTTTGTTCTTCGATTTTCAAGAGTGCCTAACTTTAGTATCTTTCCATTCATGTCAAAAAATTGATAGTAATAACCTTCATCTTTAAAATTTGCTATTTCAATGATAAAGAATTCCGTCATGGGGTTTGGGTAGGCAATAACCTCGATCTTAAGATCTTTTGGTTGATTCTCGTTAGTTTCCTCGACAGGAGGTTTAATTTCTTCGACAACCGGTGGTGTTTCTTCTTCAGCTTTATCTAAAATAGGTTGCTGAATACCCTCGCTGAGCGTATTTTTTGAATCGTTAAAGGAATGGTAAAATGTCTGGCCAACAGAAAAGGCAACAGAACCACCGCTACCATAAGCATCTCCTCCGGAAGCAGATAAAGAATAGTGATTATGAGTATTCGGATTTTCAGGTTTGGACTCCTGGGCCTCCAAAAAATAAGAAAATAATAAAGTAAGTAGTAGGGGGAAATACTTCATAAGTAGGGTTGGGGGCAGACTGCTTAATCAGATTTTTAATGCAATTATAGTTGTTAAATTTTTGCCAAACATCATAATAAAATCCGATTAAAAAAACGATATCAACGATAAAGTGTATAGACAGGAAATTCTAAAATCATTCTGAATTGAGGAATTCTATGTCGAAATTCCATGATAAGATCTTTTTGTTCTGTTCATTTTGTAAAGAAGAATGCGTTGCAAAAAATGGGAATTAAATAGTAGATAGCCCATTCTGTGGGGACTTTCGGAAATTGAAATGATAAAACCCCACAATGTAGTACATCGGGAAATATATTTTCAGAAAAGGAAAGATGGATTTTTAGGAAGAGGATTTTTCCGAAGAAAATAGTTTGAAAAGAGAAAATTCAGATTTAAATTTTTGTAATCCTAAACTTACACTACTGATAAAGAGAATGGTAACTGTAGTTTTATACCTACATATATTAATATACGTATTTGAAGCTTTTAAGACCAGGAAGAAATTCGTAGCTGACTTCAGAAGTACCGTTTACGCAGTTTCTCACTTCAAGAAAAAAGATTCCAAGCCTTTCCCTGTTATGTTCAAGAATATAACTTCCTGAAAAGTCTTCATGGTAAATTTTGTTAGTGTTCTCAAGAGCTTTTAGCAAACCCTCGGAATGTGGTTGCAGGTCTAATAAGTCACTAAGAACTGTACTCAGCATTCTTTCTTCCTCTTCCCTGCTATCCTCATGAATTACATAAGTGGATATTGGAGTATCATCCTTTTCCGGAAAACTTTGGGGACTGTGAACCAACTTATGCCATGTTTCTTTAAATGAGCTTAGTAAATCATTGCTCACCTTACCTAAAGAAATTCCTGTAGATTTTTGATCTTGTTTTTTGTAGTCTTTTAACCCAGTCTCAGAACCTGATTTTGTTACTTCGACAGCGTTATCTTCGTTTTGTACGAGGTAAGGATCGGGATACGAAGAATGCAAAACTTCAGAATTTTCTTTCATGACTATTACTAATTAGGGTTTAAATATAGTAAAATATAGATTAAGTGCAAGAAATTAAATGACAAATCAGTAATATGTAAGAAAAATAAGTAGGTGGGCATGAGAGGCTTGCAGTGATTTCTTCTGTAAAATCACTAGCATGTTATGTAGCTTTCCGGAATTTGTAAGGCTTGTGGTTATTAATGTTCAAGACATGAAAATGCGATTAATTGCAGGCGTCCAGTTTTCTCTGTAAATGCGTGTTAAGGCTTTGCCAAGTTATTGTGCATATTTCTAACTCTTATTATATTAGGTATATAGGACCAAAAAATATAAAGCTATGATTTTAAAAAAACTGAAAAATTTTAATTTGCACAGTCAAATGATGGTAGGGGCTTTGTTGTTCTTTATATCCTCTTTTTCGGCTTCCGCACAAAAGGGGAACGTAAGAACTGATGCCGGTGACATAAAAGTAGAAGTGCTGGCAGAAAATCTGGATCATCCGTGGGGAATGGCTTTTCTACCCGATAACCGCTTGTTAGTTACTGAACGTGCAGGAGATTTGAGGATTTACGATGAAAATGATAGTATCTCACAACCCATAAAAGGTACTCCGGAAGTATTTAATGTTGGGCAGGGTGGTTTGCTGGATGTAGCACTTGATCTCGATTTTGAGCAAAATAATTACATATATCTTTCTTTTGCAGAGCCGGGACAGGACAGTACCGCATCAACAGCCCTGGGCAGGGGACGTTTTGAAGATAACCAGGTAAAAGATTTTGAGGTCATTTTTAGAATGGAACCAAAGGTAGAAGGTCCCAACCATTTCGGCGGAAGGATTGTTTTTTCTCCCGATGATAAAATCTTTCTTACTCTGGGTGAAAGGTTCAAATTTGATCCAGCCCAGGACAATTCGAGCCATCTTGGTACCGTAATAAGGATCAACAAAGATGGATCGGTGCCGCAGGATAACCCATTTATAGACCAGGAAAATGCGAGGGACGAAATTTGGTCTTACGGTCATCGTAACATAGAAAGCGCGGCTCTAGACCCGGAGAGTGGATTGCTTTGGATTGCAGAAATGGGACCTATGGGCGGTGACGAATTTAATCAGCCAGAAGCCGGCAGAAACTACGGATGGCCGGAGGTGAGCTGGGGTGACAATTACGACGGAACTGAAATTCCGGACCCGCAGCCAAATTCTGAATATGCTGATGCCGTGGTACACTGGACGCCCACCATTTCACCTTCGGGTTTGATTTTTTACACGGGGGGAATGTTTCCGGAGTGGGAAAATAGCGCCCTTATTGGCGGCTTGACAAGTTCGGGAATTGTAAGGATGGATGTAAACGGTGAACAGGCCGAAGAGGTAGAACGTATCCCTCTAAGTACAAGGGTTCGTGATGTTGAGCAGGCTCCAGATGGTTCTGTTTATATACTTACAGATGAAGATAATGGCAAAATTCTGCGTCTAAAAGCTATGGAATAACAGCTTATTGAAGTATAAATTAAGTGGAGATAAACCAACTGCTCATTTTGTCAATTTTCGCTCTTTTGAAGAAAACGCATGCATAAAATACTCCCTGCAGCTGGTGAGCTGTGGGGTTTTTTAATCTGAAGTATTTCTGAAGAAGGCTACTTTTTTTAGATAGAAAAAGTCTTGTTCCGAAAATGGCACTTATCGACCATATGTCCTTCAGAACATTAAAAATTTCTAAAAGAGGCAATTCATTTCCACTTAAAGCTGAACTTTTTCAGTAAAATCTACTAAAAATCAAACTTCATTGTTTCTTGCAGGAGAATCAGCGGGTTTACCTGCTCTTGAAGTGAACTTTTTCTTCCAGATAGTATAGCGGAGCACAATATAGGCCGGTGCTGCTATAAAACCTAAGGCTATACCAAGTAAAAAGAACAGGAAAGTGAGGAATTTGATAAATAATTTCGTCAGGAAAGAACTTCCCTTAGGAATATACCTTCTATACGGGGAAAAGAGGTAGATATTGGCCAATACAGCGCTTGTAAGAAAACCTATAACCGGCACAAAGCCTAGCAAAAATGATAATCCGGCTATTTTATAGAATTTTTTGTCCTGGTTCTTTATAAATTCCTTTACTGTAGGCGACTGGAAGTGGGCGTTACCACAAAAATGGCAATTTTGGAACAGCCTGTTGCTTTCCAGTTTATTTCCGCAGTCGGTGCATTTTCTGTGGGAGATCAGGTTGAGCTGATGCTTCTGAATATTGGAAACAAGTTTTTCCTTTTTTTGACCAAATATGCCTATAGCATAAATTTTAGGCTGGAGCTCTTTGCAATTGACACATTTTACCGCAAATGGCAGGTTTTTCGCTCCGCAATTTGGGCAAACCAGCATTTGTTCTTCAATTTTCCTATCGTGCCTTTTTCTCATAAACAGGAAAAAAGCAATGGCAACGGTATAAAGAATTACCATTAAAATTCCTGTCCAGATAAGTAACAGGAAACCAAAAACCACGAGGCTGTCTTCTATCCAGCTGGTAATACGGCCAATAAAAAGGTTGTCGTCTTCATCTATATCTTCAAGAAAATCGAGGAAATCTTTTCTAACAGTGGCAAGCCAGTGGACCAGCAGTGATCCAAAGGCCAGTAAAATCCAGAGGGGATCAAATGCTGCCCATTGTACTTCCTGAAGGACTTCTACTGAAGTTTCATCCAGAAGGCTCAGGTTTATTGCCAGAAAGAAGATTGGTTTCAGGTAAGTTTCGGCATTCTTTAAGAGGTTGCGAATTTCCGTACTTTTATCGCCTATTATTTCCAACAGGCTCAAAGCGCCCAGCGTTATTAGCACCCAGTCCCTGCTAATAAAAGCTTCTTCCGGGATTGGGGGAACATTTTCCAGCCCGGGGAAATATTCAGGATAAGATAGCAAGAGTGTAGTTAAAAATGCAGGAAGGAATGTTCTTAACGAGAACAAGGGGATTGAGCCAATAATAGTGACAATTTGAACTACAGACATTTTTCTTGTTTAGTATATCTAGCTATAAACGGACTAAGAAATCAATTTTTTTCTGGATAAGGTCGGTTGTCTTCAGGCTTTTCTGAAAAGAACTTCAGCCTTATTTCAGAATAATCATCACTCAGTTTATGCACAAAGGTGTCCATTTCTTCTGAAACCGACTTAAGATGGCGGGTATAAAGTTTTATTTGCTCTTCATTCAACTCTTCAGATTCCAGGGCAGAAGTTAGTCCCAGCATATTTGCCACAGGCCTTCGAAGTACATGAGAAATATCAAAAATTATTTGTTCAAGGGTTTCGATGTATTTTTTTTGAGGTGTAACATCCTGAAAGGTGCCGTACCATACAACTGTACCATCGGGTTTTTTCTCTGGTTTGGCATGGGCACGATGCCACGAAACCTCTTTTCCTGCTGTGCCAATCCTGTATTCAATATCCCAGATCTTTAGTTTTTCGGCAGATTCCTGGAGACTTCTTTGGACCATTTCCCGATCCTGGGGATGCACAACTCCAAAGCAGATTTTGGCATCGACCTTTAACTCTTCGGGATCAAGATTTGGATGTACCTCAGAAATTCCTTTACTAATAAAAGAAAAATAAAGCCGGTCTTCAGGAGTGAGTTCGAGCTGATAGATCACACCGGGAGACAGGTCTGTCAACTTTTTGATCCTGGTAGAACTATGCTCTATAGTGGCATCCTGTCTTCGCATAACTTTCCGGGCTTCAAGATAATCCATTGCCTGTCCAGCCAGTAGCTGTAACATCTTTTTCTGCGTTTCAGTAATTGTTTTCGATTTATTGTCTATAATGCAAAGGGTTCCCATTACATTTCCGTTGGCCGTATGTAAAGGCGCACCGGCATAAAAGCGAATTTTTGGATCTTTCAGGACAAGAGGATTATCTTTAAATCTAACATCATTTAAAGGATCCTCGATCACAAGTACTTCGTTAGGATGGTGCAGCGTGTGAGCGCAAAAAGAATCGGTTCGCGGTGTTTCCGTTTGATTAAACCCTTTATTAGCTTTAAACCACTGGCGTTCTTTATCTACAATAGATAATAGAGAAACCGGGGTGTCACAAATAGCCGAAGCAATTTCAGCTAACTCATCAAGATATTTTTCCGGGGGAGTGTCCAGTATATCTAATTGGCGGACTTCAAGCAGTCTTTCTTCTTCATTCATAAGCAAAGTTTTTGATAGATTAGTGGGGAAAGGGCTTTAACTAAAACTTAAAATTCGATAAGCTAAAATAGAAAATTATCTTTTGTATATCGTAAACTTAAATAAATAAAACAATCTAAAAAAATAATAATATTCTGATAGTCAATTGGTAAGGTATGTAGGACATCTTTTGCAGCAGATTACTTTTTCTTTGTCCTGAACACCTAAAAATTTGGTTTGAATTAATTTTTGTTCCAGAATCTGCTATTCTCGTGCCGATAAATTGATTATAAAAGTTGAAAATAACGAAGAGCCAATCAGCCTTTCAGAAGCTGAATTGCAGAAAAAAGGAGTCGGTTTGGCAAATATTAAGGACCGCCTTAATAATCTCTACTGAAGCAATTTCTTCTTTACCGTGCGTAACAAGGAGATAGTGCGGGAGTGGAAACGATTATAAGTATTCCGCTGAAATAATGCTGCTTTTTATGCTGAAGTGGGTTTTTTCAGTGGAAAGTTGAGCTTTTTCTCGTTTTATGTATAACTTCAGTCGAAAAAATAGAAAAAATCGATCTTCTGAAGCATTTCCGTAGTAAAAACAGGATCAAAAGCTACTATTTACTTCCGAAGAACATCTACAGCCTAAAAAATACCACATTTTTGGTATGGACAAACAGCTTTTTTATTCGGAATTTTACTTTTAACAGAGTAGAGCTAAAATCAGTTTTTTTGATTTTAGTCAATAGCTAAAAATGCCAGTTTTCGACCTTCAGTTTGAGTAGGGACAACCTGATAAAATTAAAGCTGGCTTATTTACTAATAATTTTCAGTGGTAGCAGCTTTGTGTTTCTTTTCGTTTTTCTTCTTCCGTAGCAAAACCTTCGCATCTTCGAGAATAAGGTAAAGGCACGGTACAATTACCAGAATAATGGAGGTGGCGAATATAATTCCGAAGCCAAGGGAGATCGCCATGGGGATTAAATGGTACGCCTGGCTGGAAGTTTCGAGAATAATGGGCGTTAATCCTCCAAAAGTGGTAAGTGTGGTAAGCATGATAGGCCGGAAACGTCGCAATCCCGCTTCGTGTATAGCATCATAAACCGAATGGGTGCCCAGCTTGTTGTTTGCATAATCTATCATAATTAAAGAATCGTTTACCACAACCCCAGAGAGGGCGATAACGCCCATAAGGCTCACCAGGGAAAGGTCGTAGCCCAAAAGGATGTGTCCAATAACTGCACCTACAACACCAAAGGGAATGGCAGATAACACAATAAAAGGTTGCGTATAGCTGCTAAAGGCAACGGCAAGTAATGCGTAAATTATAAGCATCGCCATAGAAAAGCCGCTCCACAGGGTGTCTGTAGATTCCCGCATATCTGCCTGGCTGCCCTCAAAACTCCAGGTAGTACCGGGAAAATCTGCCCTTAACTGAGGTAAAATTTCTGATTGGATCCTGGCCAGCACCCGGCTCACGGCGTTAGAAGGCTCTACATCCATTCCCACATTCACAATCCTGCGACCGTCCCTTCTGTTAATGTTGGTAAAGGCTTCCTGCTGCTCGATAGTCACCACATCCATTAAAGGAACTTCAACCCCCTCTGGAGTACGGACTAAAAATTCCTCGAGGTTCTGGATATCCCGCCGTTCTTCCAGGGGCAGTTTTACCCGCACTTCAATCTCGTTAGTACCGCGAAGTTGCCGCATTGCCAAGGCTCCAAAAAAGGCGTTGCGCACCTGGCGGCCAACTTCATTGGAAGTTAAGCCCAGGTTTCGGCCTTCGGGTAAAAGCTTAAAGTCGTACTGAATTTTTCCTTTGTTGTAATTGTCGTTTACATCGCGGGTATTGCTAAAAGCTTTCATACGTTGCACAAAGGCCGCACTCGCTTGTTCCAGGACTTCAATATCTGCATGGCTAAGATCTATGCTAAGATCCTGCCGGGCACCACCGGGACCACGTTCGGCTTCAAAAGTTATCTGGTCCACGCCTTCTATATCCCCAATATTGTCCCTCCATAAGGCGATAAGTTCTCTTGCCGTCATTTCCCGTTGGTCGGGAGGGCGCATCACAATTTCCACATCTATAAAATTCTGTCCCCGCACATTGGTTTTAATTCCTTCAGCAACCTCGTATAAATTGTGTTTATCAAACATTAGTTGTGTAGATGCTGTAATTTCTTCAGCTACTTTGGCTGCCTGGAAGGGCGTGGTACCCACAGGAAGTGTAACTCCGGCTTCAATTTCATCTGCAGCCACTTCGGGCATCATGATCATACCCATGTGATCGCTGTAACCGTAGCCGCCAACCACCAGAAGAAGGGCGATTGCCGCAGAAAGCGTGATGTAGCGGTACTTTAGGCACAGGTCAAGAAATGGCCGGTAATATTTGTCAATTATCCTGTTAAAACCTTTCGCGAAGGAATCCTGCCAGTTTTCCAGTTTGGCAATCCAGCCCTTGCTCTTTTTTTCTGAAAGATGAGCCAGGTGGGAGGGAAGAATAAACAGCGCTTCCAGTAGTGAAACCGCAAGAATTACAATGACCACTACCGGTAGGGGCCACCAGAATTTTCCATTTTCGCCAGGCATAAAGAGGAGGGGAGTAAAGGCAATTATGGTGGTAAGTATACTGAAAACAACCGGTTTTGCAACGTTTTTTGTCCCTTCTATCGCGGCTTCGATAAAGCCCATTCCCTGTTGCCGGAATTCATGGATATTTTCACCTACCACAATGGCATCGTCTACCACAATCCCCAGCACTACCAGGAATCCGAACATGGAAATCATATTTATGCTCACACCAATCATAGGAAGAAGTATCATCCCGCCAATAAAGGAAATTGCCATCCCCATCATTACCCAAAACGCGAGGCGGTATTCCAGGAAAAGGGTAAGGATCACCAGAACAATGATGATCGCAAGTATTCCATTTTCTGTAAGCAAAGAAAGCCGTTCTTCATAATCCTCGGCACGATTGCTGTCTATACGATATTCCACTCCAGGTGGTAATTGAAAATCTTCCAATATTCCCTGCACAGTTTCAGCAATTTCCAGCGGAGACTGATCTCCAACCCTAAAAATTTCGAGTTCTACGGAAGGGGTTTGATTAAAGTGTCCATGAAATCCTGTTTCTTCAAAACCATCGGTGATTGTTGCGATGTCCTGTAAAGATACCCTTGCTCCGGAAGGGGAGGAGACAATAGTGATATTCCCAAATTCTTCAGCCCATTGTTTACGTTCCTGCATCCTGAGTAATATTTCTCCGGAATGTGTCTCCACGGCACCTGCGGGAACATCTTCACTGGACTGCTCAATAATTCCGGCAACCTGCCCAAGAGTGAGGTTATACTGTCTTAAATTGTGGCGAGGGATTTCTACGTGCGTAACATATTCCGGGACATTTCCTATTTCTACCTGGGTGACTTCAGGATTGCTCAATAACAGGTTACGCAATCGTTCCGCCAGCTTCCGGAGAGTCCAGATGTCGACATCTCCATAAAGTCCAATCTCCATTACATCGCGCTGCCTGGACTGCAGGCTCACCTGCGGCTGTTCAATATCATCAGGAAAAGTCTGGATGCGCCTTACTTCCTGGTCGATATCCTGAAAAGCCTGCATTCGATCTGTACCGGCTACAAGTTCAATCAAAACATTTCCAGAGCCTTCGTTGGCAGTAGAGGTAATTTCCTTAATTCCCTGTATACCGCGTATTGCTTCCTCTACCGGCAGTAATATTCCCTGTTCCACCTCGGCCGGTGCCGCTCCGGGATATACTACATTCACCTCTACATAATCCAGCTGGAACTGTGGGAAAACTTCCTTTTGAATGTTGAACATGGTCCAGATTCCACCTCCTATTAAAATAATCATCAACAGGTTTGCGGCAATGGAATTACGTGCCATAAAAGCAATAGCCCCTTCCTTGCGTGTTTCTTTTTTTTCCGGCTTATCCATAGCAATTATTCTTCAGATCCCTGTTCTTCACCATTAGCTGTTCCCTTGTTAGTTCCCGTTCTTAGAGGGGTATCTTCCACAACCGTACTTAAATTGGAAGTAACAACATTTTCCTGGGCGCTAAGTCCATTAGAAATATAAGCATATTCAGCATCAGAAAGAACAATTTCCACTTCCCGTATAGAAAGTTTCTCATCCTCCATCACCCATACCGTTTGGTTGCTTCTTATGTAATCCCGGTTTAGCCGCACTACGTTCTGTATTTCCTCCCCCTGTACCTGTGCCTGGACGAAGGATCCTATCATGAGTTCTGGCTTATTTTCTGCCTCCCCCTGGCGTCCAAGAGGATCGGGAACCCTTACCAGGATCCTTGCCAAACGCGTTTGCGCATCTAAAGCGCCTACCTGTTTATCCAGATATCCAATACGAAAAACTCCACTCTGCCAGGCTGTTGTATTTCTGACTTTTACTGTGGATCCTTTTTCTTCTTCGGAAGAAGGAAAATGCAAATACTGAAGTTTTGCAACAGGAACCGTAAGCTCGACCCAATAGTTTTCTGAACCTACCAGCCTCCCCAAATCATCACCCGGTGCCACCTGTGAACCAACGCTAACATTTTGGCTAAGAATGTGAGCGTCAAACGGAGCTCGTATCGTGGTCCGGTTTAGGTTTAGTTGCGCCTGGTCTACTGCAGCTTCCGCAGCTTGGATGGTGGCTTTTACAGCATTTAGCTGAGGTTGCCGAAGCACCAGCGAACTTTCTTCTGAAGAGAGGCTGTCGCCGCCAATTAGATTTAAATCCTGTTGCGCCACTTCCTGCCGGCCCATCTCCACAGCCAGGTCTGTCTCCCGCTGGCGCAACTCACTTTTTCTCAATTCCAGCGTATTTCTGTAATCTGAAGGATCTATTTGCAACAGGATTGTTCCTTTTGTAACAAAACCACCCGGAACAAAAGCCGGGGACCGCCGTACAATTTGTCCGCCCACTAATGCGCTTAGTAGAACATCCTCGACCGGCCGCACTGTTCCCGTCGCCTCAATAGTCGGAGTGAAATTTCCATTTTCCACCTCTACAACCTCTACCAGCATTGCCATTTCCCTTGTAGCGCCTTCGCTGCTTGCAGTCGGTTCAGACATAAAAATAAATGCCGTTACTGCCGCTCCCACTAAAAGGATGCCTGCGCAAATAAATATTATCTTTTTGGTCTTCATTTAGCTCAAATTTTTTTGTACCTCATGGTGCCACAGCTCGTTCTGTTTCAAAATCCCCGGCCAGAGCGCGATAAAGCGATATCCTGATTTCCAGCTGCACCTGCCGGGCTTCTATTAATTCTCTCTGTAACTGCTGTTCCTGGTCCAGGGAAAGCAGCACGTCCAGATATTCGGTTAAACCATTTAAAAATTCGTTCCTCAACTGTCCATTGGTTTTCTTCGCGAGATCCAGTTGCCGCTCAAGCACTTCAATTCTTTCTAATTGCTTCCTTTCCCGTATAAGCGCGTCTTCCACCTCCTGAAAAGCTATAAGGACCACCTGGCCATATTGATAAAGGAGCTGGTTCTTTATAGCTTCAGTACGATCTACTTCAGCCCGTAAACGTCCCCAGTACAACAGCGGCGCCACCAGATCTGTACCCAAAGTGTAAGCCCATTCCCTAAAAAGATTGTTATAACTGTTAGAGCGCGTTTGCCCCGCTAAGGAAAGGGATAGCCGCGGATATTTACTTCTTATCGCCTGCGCCATATCACGATCTGCAGCTAAAACAAGGTGATAGGCCTGTTGCACATCGGGACGACGACGGATTAATTCCAGTGGAAGTCCGGTTTCGGGAAGTGGCGGCAATTCCGGCAGGTTTTCTTCCCGTAATCCCAGCTCGTTTTGCGGCGGATGTCCCAACAGGACCGCGAGTTGATGCTCCAGAAGCGCAATATCGGTTTCGTAGAATATCTTTTGATTGCGGGTACTTTCCAACAATTGTTCCTGCCTTAAAATATCTACGGCACGAACCTGGCCTCCCGTAAAGCGAGCCCTTATCAGCCTCATAATATCTTCGTTGGTCTGGATTTGCTGGTTTACCAGTTCAAGCTGATTTCTGGCAGTAAGTAGCTGGTACCATGTAATACTAATTTCGGCAGAAAGGCTCATTGCAGCAGCCTGGTAGTCAAAAAAGCTCGCCCGGGCCCTGAATTCTTCAGCTTCTATACCAGATTGGATTCTCCCCCAAAGGTCCACTTCATAAGCTGCAGTTAAACCTAACTGAAAGTTTTCCCCTCCTGCAAAATCAGGTTGAGGACGGCTAATGCCACTGCGCGTGGAAGCGTCAATTTGTGGTAGTAAAAATGAGGATTGCCGCCTTACAATTGCACGTGCTGCCTGGAATTGCTGCCATGTTGCTGCAAGATCAAGGTTTGATGTTAAAGCAGAATCTACTAGAGCATTTAAAGCGGGATCTTCAAAAGAGGTCCACCATTCTTCAGGAATCGCTTCGGTTCCTGTATAGGAAAACTGTTCAGGATCTTCAATAGGTGCTTCTACTGTGTCTAATTTGGGCGCACAGCTGTTCAGAAGGTAAAAGCAGAGCAGGGGCAGCCATAATAGAAATGGCGACCGTGCAGGAGATGAACCGGTTTTTTCCGGAAATATAATTAGCGTTAAAATAATATCAACTTCAATGTAAACAATTGCAACTGCAGCATATAAATGCAGACTTAGTGTCGCCTGTTCCGGGTTTTTAATTCTTTAAACATAGGCACTTCCTAAGTTACTATTTTTTTGGAAGCAATACAACAATGGTTTTTTGCCACAGGTGGGAAAAGTCATTGAAGAAGATGAATTCGTGTTTGAGCAAAAAGAAGTCTCCCGTTAAATTTGAAGTAGTATTCCTAATCAAAAACAGGTGGGATGAGGTAAGGGAATTACTGCTGTAGACTTTTAAATTAAGGCTTCAGTATTTAATTTGGCAGTGAATAATTATAAAGTTCTAAGCTCCATTTATTATTACATTCACAACAGCACTAATCACTGCAAGAAGAATAAAAGCAAGGACAAGAGTGAAAAAGATTTTCACATAAACATTAATGCCCTTCATGGTAATTTTATAATTATCAGCAAAAGCAGAAAAGAGTTCCATGATGATAATTTTAAGTTAATACTTTGTTTATCATTAAATTAAACATAAAGATTGATGAAAAAAATCTTTTTCGCTGAAGGGAGAATATATTAGTCAAAGGGACATTTTAGGACATTTCCATGCCTGTTTGTTGTAGTTCTTCCTACTCTTTTAGAATGGCGTTTTTTGGAGACTCAACATCCGGAAGTACTTTTTCTGAAGTAGTATTGCTTTTAAATCTCAAAATAGAAGGTTTAAAATGGCAATTTTAATATGTATAAAGCTTAAAAGTTGGTAATTTTTCAGGAGAAGAATTAAAGTTGCCTAAAAATCAGAGAGTTAGCAACAATAATAGCAGTATTTAGGGAATTTTTTGAAGTAGACTTGGTTTTAAGAGAAAAATGTGGGAAAAAAGGAATGTAATTCTTGTAGTGAAGCACATCTTTAAATACTAGAGCACGAAAATTGCCGTTTTTACCTGTTGACCTTTCTCCAGGTTATGTGCAGAAAAGGATGATATTGGTAACAACGGGAATTAACCCTTGGATTTAGACTTCAGGTCCAAAAAGGGATAATTCCAAATTTAGGCAACTTCAAATTAAATAAATATTCCAGTTTTTAGATAAAAACCATTTCTTCCTTTAAAAGTTCATCATCACAAGGCAGATTTTCCTTAAAATGATACTCATTAAGAAGCTTCGCCACCAATTCGCCAATGGCATCCTGGCGCTTTTCGGCTTTGTTCATATACTGAATTTTCCCCCAGCCTCTAATGTCGCAAACCATCATCTTTTTAGCATCCCGAATTGTTTGTTGCGTCCTGTCGTATTGCACCGGAAACTCAATTGTCTCCCGGATCAGCTTTTTTCCTTTTTCTGAGATCATAACATTTTGGTTTAAATTATTTTTTTTCAAAAGTAGGCACGGTTTGCCTGCTGTGGGTTACCGCAAAATTAAGGTTCGACCTCTTCCTTTATTAAAGCGTTAAGTGCAGCTTTTCTTCGGAAGAAAGTGAAGGGTGAAGAGTTGCATTTCAGGATGTACTGAAAATAATAATTATTGACTTTTTACTACGAATACCTTTAGATTAGCAAAATATAATTTTCCCGCAGATAACGCTGATTTGCGCAGATTTTTTAAAAGGAGGTGTGCTGAAAATGCCAATTATCGGCCTGTAGTTTTTTGTGCCGCACATCCGAGTAATATTTTCCCGCAGATAACGCTGATTTGCGCAGATTTTTTGAAAAGGAGGTCTGTTGAAAATCCCAATTATCGGCCTGTAGTTTTTTGTGTTACACATCGGAGTAATACTTTCCCGCAGATAATGCTGATTTGCGCAGATTTTTTGAAAAGGAGGTGTGCTGAAAATCCCAATTATCGGCCTGTAGTTTTTTGTGTTACACATCCGAATAATATTTTCCTCGCATATAACGCTGATTTCCGCAGATACCGCAGATACCGCGGATTTCCGCAGATTTTACAAAAAAGAGTGAAAGCAGAAAATGGATTTTTGGTTCCTGATCTTTAAAGAACCTTTTCTGTTCACCAAAAATAGTAATGTATTGATCGAAACCGGCGGAAGTGTAGGAACAAAAAGGAAAAAAGTGACAAGCTTTCTTTTTTCCTTCAGAAAAATATTTACATTTGTTTATAATTTAGAATTAGTCTTAATAAAAGCGTTTGTATTACGGAAAGAAACGAGTTGTACAGTGGCAATTGTGCGGTTATATGGTAGTTAATTCTTGAAAAATCTCTAATGACAAAAAAATTGCTTTTCAGAAATTGTTCCGGCCTTGTAATTCATGAACCTTCTCTTTTTAGCCACCCGTTTTTATGAAATCCTCCGCTAAACATTCCGAAAAGAAAAAGAAAAAAAACCGTTCCTATTTCTATAGATTTTGTGCCTGGCTCCACCTGTGGTTAGGATTAATTTCGGGTATTGTGGTGGTTGTGGTTAGTCTTACCGCAGCCATTCTCACTTTTGAGGAGGAGATCAAGTTACTTACAGAACCTTTTCAGACCGTGGAATATGCTGAAAGTGCAGAATTCCTTTCACCATCCATTCTTAGTGAAGCTGTTAAGGAGGAGTTGGGATTCCCATCGGTTTACGGGGTTTATTATCGCGGAGAAGGAAGAAGTGCAATGGTCCCGTATTATGCAGACAGGACAAATTACCAGGAGATTTATGTAAATCCATACACTGCAGAAATTCTTCATAATAGAAGATTGAATAATGACTTTTGGAGATCTATGATTATTGGTCACTACCAGTTATGGCTTCCAAGGAACATTGGAAAACCCATTGTGGCTTACAGTACATTAATGTTTGTTATCGCCCTTATCACAGGCCTGGTGCTGTGGTGGCCAAAAAGGTGGAATAAATCAACCAGGGATGCCAGTTTTAAGATTAAATGGACTGCAAAATTTAAACGGCTGAACTACGACCTGCACAATGTGCTTGGATTTTATTCCCTGCTTGTTGCACTTGTGTTAGGGCTTACCGGGATGGTTTACGGCATGCAATGGTTTTCTGACGCGGTATACTGGACAGCATCTGGCGGTGAAATTCGTACGCAAAATTTACCTGGCAGTGATACCACTGCGGTTGCACAATATGATAAGAGACAAGAAGATGTGCTTTTTGAGCAAGTGCTGGATTCAGGAATTGATCCTGCCAGGAACCGTGTGGGAATACAATATCCTTCCGGGAAAACCGGAGTATGGAATGTAAACATCAATCCAAGCTTTGAAACCAGATGGCAGGCTCTAAGCACCTACTATGAAAAAGGTTCTTTAAAGGAACTAAAAAAAGATCAGAAATTTTCTGAAGCCAATGGAGGGGAGCAATTAATGAAACTGAATTACGACCTGCATGTAGGTGCGATTGGAGGAATATGGACTAAAATTATAGCCTTTTTAGTCTGTGTAATTTCAGCAAGCCTACCTGTTACAGGATTTATTGTATGGTGGAAAAAGAGTGCCGGTAAACGAAGTAAAGCATTAAAATTTCCAACATAAAAAATAACCTTAAAACCAATTTTATGAAAGATATGAAAACCCTGCAGCTGTTCACAATTCTATTCCTGGCAGTAGCATCAGTCCAGGCTCATGCGCTTTATATTGATACCAATCCTGAAGGAGTTAGAGGGAAACGGCATGAAGTAAAAGTGTATTACAGTGAATTTACAGATGGAACAGTAGAAAATGTGGCCGACTGGTATTCTGATGTGGTAAATTTTCATCTTTACCTGGTGCAGCCTAATGGTAACAGGATAACAATTAACACTACTGCTCACCGGGATCATTATAGCGCCAGCTTTGTTCCGGAGAGGGAAGGACCATACCGTTTACAAATTTCTCATATGGCAGAAGATCCTGGAGATGGAACGGCTTACCAGTTTAATGCTTTTGCACAAGTTATTGTTGGAGAATCTGTGCAATCCTTTTCCTTGACCGAAACCGCACCCGATCTGGTATTGATTGAAAAAGCGCAGGAAATAAAAGATTCTGATAAAAGAATTTTCAGGACCTTTTTTAAAGGAGTTGCAAAAGGGGGGATTACGGCAACTATTTTTCTTCCTTCAGGCGAAACCAGGGAAATAGTAAGTAATTCCGAAGGAATTTTGGAAGTAGAACTTCCGGAAAAAGGTATATATTTTTTGGAGGCAACTACTTACCATGAAGAGGAATCTGGTCACACCAGAAAGGCAGCTTACAAAGCTACATGGCGTTGTGCTACCTGGAAAATTGAAAAATCTTAGTACGCAAAGATAATTTTTAAATGTATAAAAAGGCCTGGCTTTCAATGAGAGTCAGGCCTTAATATATATCATCTCTGATTTAGTGCAACAAAACTTTTGTTTTGTTATAAAGAAAAAAATAAGAGCTAAAAAGTTTTCAGTTTTTCAAAAGTGTTTATCCTTCCTACATTACACCGAAAATGTGGATTTTTCGCTATTGATCTTTAAAGTGTAGCTTTATGTTTTCTGATGAAAAATATCTATTTCCCGGTGAAAAATTCGGTAAAAAGAAAAGCTTTGATTCCGGTAAGGCTGTTATAAGCTGCAATTTATTGCTTCAGCAACAGAATAAAGGGACGCGTTGTATATTACTTTTTATTTACCCTGTTAATGATAAGCATAACTCACGTCATTGCTAGGTTCAAGTAACACTTTCGGCTTTCTAAATCAAAAGTTTCCAGAGAAATGAGACTAAATAAAAAATAGTGCTAATTTTGATACCGAATCTTTTTTAAGATTGTCCAGGAAATCGTTTTTATGAAAAAAAACATTCAAGGTTCTAACCGCCAGCTTAAAAGTGGAGCTGCAGAAAATAGTCTCGTGAAATCTATTGTTACTACAGTTAAAGAACCTGTAATGGTGGTAGATAGCAATGGCGGTATAATAGACGCCAATAGTAGCTTTTATGACTTATTTGAATTTCGGAAGAAGGAGGTTCTAGCATTAGAATTAAATGAAATTGGCCTTTTTCAGGAGTTGGATAAACTTCTTGAAGAAGAACAACTTCAGGAGGGAAATATACAGGATCTGGAATTGACGTTTAGCCTTCCAAAGGCCGGCAAGAAAAATTTTCTTATAAACGCTGCTGCTTTAAACGCTGGTAATGTCCCGGGATTGGTCCTAATTACCTTTAATAAGGTTTTTCCTATAGCTGAAAAAGAGAGAAGTGGGAAAAATGATCTCGAAAATTTTCATGATATTTTCTCCCAGGCACCTGCTATGATATGCATATTACGAGGTCCAGAGCATATTTTTGAACTCGCAAATGATAATTATTTCCAATTGGTAGGGAACAGGAATATTCTAGGAAAAACGATAAGGGAAGCTCTGCCCGAAATAGAAAATCAGGGTTTTGTTGAAATGCTGGATCGCGTTTATAGTTCGGGTAAAGCTTTTAATGGAAATGAGTTACCGGTAAAATTAGATGTTGGTAAAAATGAGTTAAAAAATTCCTTTTTGGACTTTGTTTATCAGCCAATCCTGGATGCTTCAAATGAGGTAGATGGAATCTTTGTGCATGCTGTAGATGTGACGGAAAAAGTAATGGCAAGGAAAAAACTGGAAGAAAGTGAAAATGAGCTAAGAAAATTAGTAGATACTGTACCGGCAATTATTTGGATCACTCGACCAAGCGGAGAAAATTATTATCTGAACAAGAGCTGGTATGAATATACAGGCCAGACCGTAAGTGAAAGTATGGATTTTGGATGGTTAAATATGGTACATCCAAATGATAGCAAAAGGGCGAAAGACTTTTTTGTAAAAGCGAATGAGAGTCAGGAATTTTTTAGTACCAGTTTTAGACTGCGCAATAGTGAGGGAAATTACCGTTGGGTCCTGGATAGCGGGAGTCCCAGATATGATGCTCTTGGCAATTACGAGGGGATGATAGGGGTAGTAATAGATGTTCATGAAGAAAAAGAAAAGGAGCAATTAATAGGAGAAAAAGAACATCGTATAAGGTCTATTATAGAACAAGCTGATGTTGCTACCGCGCTTTATACCGGGAAGGAAATGAACATTGATATGGCCAACGATGCCATGATCTCTCTTTGGGGAAAGGATCATTCTGTAATTGGAACTACGTTGCGGGAGGCATTACCAGAACTGGATGGACAGCCTTTTCATGACCTGCTTCAGGAGGTTTACGAGACAGGTGAAACATACTGGGGCAAAGAAGATCCTGTAGATTTAGTGATCGATAATAAATTGAGGACAGGCTACTTTAATTTTACCTATAAAGCGCTGCGTGACGAGAAAGGGGATATCTATGGAATTTTAAACATGGCTGTAGATGTAACCGAAATGGTTAAATCCAGAGATCTTTTAAAAGAAAGCGAATCTCGTTTCAGGCAGCTTGCCGATTTGATGCCCGAGAAGGTTGCCAATACTAATTCCAGGGGCGATTTTATTTATTTTAACCAGGGATGGCTGGAATATACCGGTTTAACAACTAAGGAACTTATTAAGAAAGGCTGGGACAATTTAATTCATCCTGGCGAAAAGGAAGAATATTTAAAAAGCTGGCAAAATTCCCTCCATACTGGTAGAGATTTTGAAATGGAATTTCGTTACCTCAATAAAAATAATAAGTACCGATGGCACCTAAGCCGGGCAGAGGCGGTAAAAGACGAGAATGGAAATATTCAGATGTGGATTTGTACTGCTACAGAAATTCAGAAAATAAAGCTGGAGGAAAAGCGCAAGGAAGACTTTTTGAAGATGGTAAGTCATGAGCTTAAAACACCAATAACTTCTATTAAGGGGTACGTGCAGTTACTGCTAAGTCTTTTAAGAAGCGAAAGAGAAGTAGAGGTCTCAGCGAAACCATATCAAATGTACCTGGAACGGGTGGACCATCAAATTAGCAGGTTAACTCGGCTTATTTCAGAAATGCTTGACTTGTCCCGGATAGAAAAAAGTAAACTTGACCTTCAGAAGGAGAGCTTTAGTCTCAATGATCTTATTTCTGAAACTGTGCAGGATATAAATTATACAAATACAGAACATAATATTCGTATTACAGAGGACCATCAATGTAAAATTTATGGAGATAAAGATCGGATAGGTCAGGTTTTGATTAACCTTGTAACAAATGCTATTAAATATTCTCCGTTAAATCCTGATATAGAAGTGCAGATTAGTAAAGCAGAGGGCGGCAAAGTAACGGTAAGTGTCAAGGATTTTGGTATTGGTATAGACACAGAAAATCAAAAGAAAATTTTTAAGCGTTTTTACCGTGTCGATCGAAATAGTGAAGAAACATATTCAGGATTTGGAATTGGTTTATATCTCGCCAATGAAATTATCCAGCGGCATAACGGCTCCCTTAGCGTAAAAAGTGAAATGGGGAAAGGTTCTGTTTTTACCTTTACATTGCTTGAAGCCTTGGAGGACTGAAAAGATAATTTTTGGTATTATGTGATTTATCTGACTTATGAAGTTCAATCATATTTTTGATTGAGTTTGCTACTCAAACAGTTGTTGTTCTCGATCAATACACCATCAGGATAATGCAGTCGCGCCAGTTCCTCCACCTGCGCCTTAGTCCAGAGATTCTAAAAAGGGATCTTCTATTTTGCTGTTGGCATACTTTGCCTTTTTAGTTTAGACAAGATCTTGTTGTGACATTCTAAAGCTAGTTTAAGTCGGGATTTTGTGAGGAGGCGTTGAGACATGTTATTTGTTTTATCTGACTAAGGTTTTGATAGGCCAAAACAAAATATGGTGTCATGGGGAATTCCTTTTTAGACCTAAAAGCTTAACGAAGTTTGAGAAAATAGGATGTGTTTAAAAATTCCAGGAGATTGATTGTGAAAATTTTAAACATTTAATAGAATAAATTAAAGTACATTTAGAGGAGCTCGAAAAGTCCTTACAGAATATGCGCGTTAGAGTAGAAAGAAAAGATTTCAAATTTTTGCCGGATTCCAGCCGGGTTGTAGCACGTTTCTTTAACAACGGAGAATCCCGTACCCGAAATCTTATAACCCGCATTATGGCTATGGGCCAAAAGGAGCTGAACCACGAGCTGGAGCATACGCTGCGGGATTTTAGCGGCCGGCATAGAAATATTTCCAGGATCTTTTTTAGGCATTTTGAGAATATTCGTGGTACACTGGAAGCCATGGAAGTAGATCATAAGGAACTTTCTGATGAAAGAAAAATGCTTATTGGTTCCTATTGTACCATGGAATATTCCATTGAATCTGCCGCGTTTTTTAATCCTTCCATTATTGAAGATTTTGACCAGTCCTTCCTGGTAGAAGGGGAAAAGAGAGTGCTTCTTTCTTTTAGGGCTACAGGAGAAGGTCACCTCTCTTCCATAGTTTTTCGTAGGGGTATCCTGGACAAAAATAATGATCTCCATATTATGAAGATCCGCAATCATATTGATGCGGCAACTATCGGGCAAAAGAAGTCCTATAATAAGGAACGTTTTGTAGAAAAAATGAAGGAGATGGATATTCCCGATAAATATTCTTCAGTAATTATGGATTCACTTCCTGAACGTTTTGAGTATCATGTGCTAAAAGATACCGTTGAAAATTTTCTGGAAGACCGTAATATCAGTCAGGACAGGAGAATGGCTCTTGAAGAAATGACCTGGCTTGTAGATTCTTATTACGACCTGGAATTTAAGAGGGATTCCGATATCTCTGAAAGGGTAATATTTCCTATTTCTGCTTCTGAAAGTCGCGGGATTGAAGACGCAAGGTTTGTACGTTTTACTGAAGATGACGGGTCGCAGAAGGTTTATGCCACCTATACAGCTTTTAATGGACATACCATAATTCCGAAGCTAATTTGTACTGAAGATTTCTATACCTTCCGAATTATGCCTATGCATGGCGATGGCGCCCAAAACAAGAATCTGGCCCTCTTTCCGAAGAAAATAAAAGGTAAATATGCCATGCTTGCCAGGATAGACGGGGTGAACAATTACCTGATGTATTCTGATAGAACTACGTTGTGGACCAATCCTGAGATTATTCAGAAGCCAAAATTTCCCTGGGAGTTTACGCAAATAGGGAACTGCGGCCCTCCGTTATATACCAAAGAAGGCTGGCTTGTGCTTACCCATGGCGTAGGGCCAATGAGGCGTTATTGTATTGGGGCCTCTTTGTTTGATCTTGAAGATCCTTCCAGGGAAATTGGCAGGCTCAAAGAACCTTTACTTTCTCCCCTGGAAGAGGAGCGGGAAGGTTATGTGCCTAATGTTGTGTATTCCTGCGGCGCGCTTATCCATAACGAAAGCCTTATTTTGCCTTATGCTGTGTCTGATTATTCTTCGACCTACGCTGTGGTTAATATGGCCGAACTTTTACATGCTTTAACCACTGACCATTAATATCAGGTTTAAATATCACCGGATTCCGAGAATTTCCCGGTATGCTTCAAGATAGTTTTCTATCATTCTCCCCGTACTAAAATTGCGTAGAGCATGCTTCCTGCAGTTTTCCGGAGAAATAAGATGCAGAGATTCTGCCGCTTTTATAGCTTCTTCCACGGTTTTTACTAAAAAGCCCGTAGAGCCATTAAGAATAAGCTCGGGCATGCTGCCCCTGTTAAAGGCTATTACAGGGGTGCCGCACATCATAGCTTCAACCACGCTAAGGCCAAATGGTTCATCAAAATATATTGGATGAAGAATTGCTTTTGCCTTACCTAAAAGTTGTTTTCTTGCTTCGGGATCTGCATTTCCCACATATTCCACCTTTCCGCTATCGAGATGAGGTTGTACACGGGCATTAAAATATTCTTTATCCTGTATTAACCCTGCTATTTTTAATTTGTATCCGCTTAACCGGGCAATTTCTATGGCGGTATGAGTGCCTTTATGGGGATGTATCCTTCCAAAGTAAAGCAGATAATCTTCTTTTTCTTCACAAAACGGAAAATCTTCAGGATTTATTCCATGATGTATTGTTCGCAGGTAATTCAAAGATGGATGGCGATCAGCATCTGAAATGGATATGTAGTGAGTGTTAGCATTATATCTTTGATAAACCGGCAAAATCTTAGAGGAGGAGAAACCATGTATAGTGGTCAATATTGGAGTTTTGATTAAAGCCGAATAGGTGAGGGGTAGAAAATCAAAATGATTATGAATAAGGTCAAATTCCCCAGCCTGCTCCATAAGATTACTAATATGGAGGCCTTCCCAAACTTTAGGATCAATTGCCGGGTCTTCGGCATAGCCGCGTTCGCACACCCAATTTAAGGTTCCGGAAGTTATGGAATCTCCGGTTGCGAAAAGGCTGACCTCGATTCCTGATTTTATTAATCCTTCGCAAATCGTTGAAGCTACCTGTTCCCAGGGGCCGTAATTTCTAGGTGGCGTTCTCCAGGCGATGGGGGAAAGTATGGCAATCTTCATTGCCTAATCTTCTTTTTTAAGCAAGGCTTTTACTGTTTTTGCGGTAGCTTCCGAAGAAACTGCGGGAAAAGAGAGCCGTGCCAGTAAATAACTTACGCTTGACTCTGCCCCCTGGTTAAGGTTTACATAAGTAGCTTCCAGGCCATCGTAGCATCCCCCGGTACACGGGTTGTAAATGATGCGGTGCAGGTGGTTGTTTCCTAAAAACCAGTTGAACGCGTGCTTTTTCTTTAAATCATATCCGTCATTTTGAAAAACTTTATTGAATTTTTCCATGGCAAGTATAGTATAGCTTACATCTATGGGTTGTTCTCCTCCAGCACTTATTTCTTTTACATCATCACCCTTATGCAACCAATTTTGATTTGAAATGACGCAGATACGGTCATTCTGAAAAATTTTTGATAGCAGGAAGTCAAAAGAAGTTTTAGCCACCTCTTTAAAAGTTTCGTTGCCTGTAGCAAGTGCAGCACATAACATTGCTTCTGAAAGGACAGAGTTACCATAAGTTAAATAAGATTCATACCACCGCCACGTTTCGTCAGTTTCATGACGGAACATTTGAAGCATCCTGTCTGCAAATTTATCTATAAGTGCAAGGTGAACAGCCGATCTTTTTTTCTGGTTATAATAATAAAGTCCTTTTATAATAAAAGCCATGGCCCTGGTAGAATGTATTTCTGAAATTCTTTGAGCTGTTTCTTCAATGATGCTCTCGGCTTCTTTTGCTTCTTGCTGAAGTTCTTCAGGAAGTAAATCTGCCATGTGATAAAAATATCCCAATGCCCATATGGCCCGCCCTGTGGAATCTTCCAGATTGACAGTGGAATTTTGTTCAGTAAAATTTCTATCAGCATCTACATAGTTTAGAAAAGAAGCATCAGATTGATAGCAGTATTTTATAAAGTTGAAGTAAATTTTGATGTACTTTAAAGCATCTTTTTTGGCGGAACTTTCATAATACCTGCACATGGCGATCAATGCACGGGCATTATCGTCAAGCGTGTATCCCGAAGAAATATCGGGCAGGTAAATTACCGCAAATTGTATGATCCCAAAATCTGTAGTCAGATTTTTGATATGATCAAGGTTAACTTCAGGTTTTTTAAATTTTAATTCCAGTTGATTGCTGACTGCTTTGTTAAATAAGATGCCATGTGCAATAGCAGCATTTTGCCATGCGGTATGAGCAGTGGCGTGTAAAGCATTAAAAGACAGGTTTTTTCTCAGGTTATTGTCCCTCAAAAGCTTTCTCACTGCCTGTACTAACTGAGTGGGATTTCTAAAATCGACTATAATGCCCTTATCGTTGCCCAATACTTCTATGGCATGAGGAATAGGAGTAGAGATTATGGGACAGCCACAACTAAGTGCATAAGAAAAAGTGCCGCTAACGGCTTGGTTGGGATCGCGGGAAGTGAACAGGTAAATATCCGAAAGTTGTAAGTATTCGAGTAGTACAGGAAGCTCTACAAAACGGTCAATAAATTTTACATGCTCATTTAGATGGAGTGTTTCCACTTTCTGCTTTAACATTTCCCGGTAAGTTTCTCCTTCCTGCTTTTGGAGAGAAGGATGAGTTTTGCCAATTATCAGGAAGAGTACATCCGGGAATTCCTGAATAATAGAAGGAAGGGCATCTAAAGTGGTTTCGATACTTTTTCCCGGGCCCAGCAAACCAAAAGTTGACAGAATCTGTCTTCCTTCAAAATGATATTTTTCTTTAAGGATGTCACGACCAGTATGCTTGACCAGGTGAGTGCCATGCGGGATTCTTTTAATATGATTTTTCGCTATGCCATATTCTTCCTGAAGAATTCGGGAAGAATTTTTTGTCATAACCGTTAAAAATTCAGCATTCTGGGCAATTTGCTTTACATGTGCTTTTAAATCTTCCCCGGGATTGGGAAGTACGGTATGAAAACAAATAACAACCGGTACTTTTAAAGATTGAAGAAAAAGGAGGAATTCTTTTTCGGTGTTCTTAAAGAAGCCGAATTCATGCTGAATAACGACCAGTTTAATTGTAGTGTCAGCTGCTATGCGGCTTAGAGCAAAATGATATGAATCCATATCATCGGTATCAAGAACTAATTTTACTTCTTCTCCATAATCATGCTTTTCAAATTTAGATTCAAGTGCGCAAATCTGTATTTTAAAAGAATTACCAAAATGGTTTTTTAAAGCTTTAATGAGGTCTTGTGAATAAGTGGCTATTCCGCATTCCCTGGGAGGAAAAGAAGTGATCATTAAAATTGTCTGGAGTTCTTTTTTAGAAGCAATTGCCACTGTATCTTCATGATCGGACAAAGATTTTTGCCTGCTTCTGGTCTTATTTGCTGTCTTCATCACCCACCGCCTTTATTTAAATTGAAACAGAAACCTGTCACACAGCTTTCTGTTTTAATTTTCAAGATACTCTTATTTAGCCTTATACAGAGGTGGTCCTTCTGGTAAAGTATTGTTAAACCTTCTTTACGTTTTATGCTTCAATTTGTATTGTTAATTTATAGCTTAACATTAAAATAAATGGATATAAAGAATTCGCTTATTTGTTTAAGCTTATGAAGTGTGAGAGATTTAGCCAAGCAGTAATTCAGGAATTAATTCCATTTCTTCTTCTATAACATTCGGTTAAAATCGACCCTACTCAATTTAACTTCCAAAGGCCTGGCAAATTATATTAACTTCAAGTCCTGCATGATGTAGATAAGATGGGGATTTGTTTTCGCGCTAAAATCTTCCCGTAGACTTTTTAGCCTTTTTTCAATTGCACTTTTACTGTTAGGTTTGATATTCTGACTTTTCAATTTTTCCTGAATTTCGTCCTGAGAGAAGCCCTTTGCCAAATACTTTACAATATTTATTTCAAAATCGTTTAAGGTTAACAGGTTGTTTTTGTTCAAAATCTTTTCAATCGAAGGAGAATTATAGGTTTTACCTTGATCTAAATGTAGGATTGCTTTCTTTAATTCTTTTAGTCCGTGGCGATCTTTACATACATAAGCTTCTATATTTCCAGAATCCCATAATTCTCTTACGGTTTGCGGATGATCTTCTATTGAATTTACCAGGATCTTGAGATCTGGATTTTCAGATTTCAGGATGGCTATAAGTTCTTTTCCAGAGTTGATCTTTTCTTCCCGGTGGTCCTCCTTGAATGAAAGATCACAGATAAGTAGATCGAAAGGCTTTTCTTCCTGAGAGGCTTTCTTGGCTAAAAGCCAGGCCTTGTCGCAATATTGCGCATGTGCAACTTCAGGAATATTTATTTCTTCTAAAACAGATGCAACGGCATGGTTGATACTGTCCATATCTTCTGCTACTAATACTTTTTTAAACATGCCGGAATACTATATTGGTATCTGGATTAAAATTTTTAATCCCTTTTCCTGTTCGGTTTCAAAATTAAGTTTTCCTTTTATAGAAAAAATACGGTTTTCCATATTTTGGATTCCATTGCCCGATTTTAGACTTTCCTTTGAAAGACCAACTCCATTATCAGAATATTGGATCTTTAGTAAATTTTTTTCTTCAGAAAAGATTATCGCCACTAAACTCGCCTGGCTGTGTTTATTCATGTTGATCATCATTTCCTGTAAAACCCTGTATAAGACGATCTTTTTCTCGGGACTCAGTTTACTCCAATTGATATTTTCTTCACCACGCAAAATAAGTCGGGTATTTTCTGGAAGGGAAGAACTAAGAGTAGATATTAAGTGAGGCAGGTAATTATCTCCCATCGGAATACTACTATTCTCCCTGGAAATATTACGGGTGCGCTTGTAAATATGATCTAGTTTATCCATGATGTCATTTGATGCAATTTCCTGCATTCCACTCATTACATTATATACATCGTTAGCCAATTCATCGTGGATCTTTTTAGAAATTCTGGTTTCAGTGAGATGGGTTTCCTGAATTTTTTCTTTTTCGTGGCGTTGTTTTAAATAATAAAATCCGAACCCGCTGCTTACCAGGATCAGCAATCCACCAAGAGAAAGAATTATGGTTTGACTTTTTAATTCTTCAGATTCCAGTTGTTGCTTTAAGGCATTAGCCTGGAGATCATCAATTTCCTTCTGTTTTTGTTCCTCATCAAACTTGATTTTGGCAAAGAAATTCTTAGCCTTTAATTCTCCTGTTTTTAGACTGTCGTTTAAATGAAGGTATCTTCTGATGTATTTCTCAGATTCCCCTGTTTCTACAATGCTAAGAAGATTTTCCAGAGCATTTAATTCTGAAATTTTACTGTCATTTTTCCTGGCGGCCTCCAGTGACAAGACGGCATATTCTTTGGCCTGGACCCTATCCTTATTTGAGTAATAATCTGAAAGATGGTTGTAACTAGAGGTCAGGCCTTTTAGATCATTATTTTTCAACCTCATTTCCAGCGACAATCTAAGAGCAACTAACACATTGGCTGTTGAATCCTTGAGCCATTCAGTGTAGGCAAGATTATCTACAAACCTGGCGTGCGATTCCTTATCAGCATATTCAGTTTTGGAATTGATCAGTTTGAGGTAATCAATTGCCTTGCTGAAATTACCATTATCTCTATATGCCAGGGCCATATTATTCAAAAAGGAAAGGCTGTCTTCAGTTGAGGTTGAATATTTTAAACCAGATTCGTAATTTGCTATTGCATCCTGGTAAAAGCCACGCTCACGGTTTGTGATACCAATTTGGTTTAGAGCACTGCTTATATAAGATGAGTCTTTGGTCTTCTGTAAAAGGCTCAATGCAAGAGTAGCATTTTCCTGACTTCCTGTATAATCTGACATGCTGCTCTGGGCATTCGCCATTTCCAGGGATCTTTTTCCAGCTCTCAGGCTATCTCCTATACTTAGATATAGGTTTCGGGATTTAAAGGCATTTCTGAATTGCTCTTTATAATTATTTAAATACTGATGGATTATTGCTTTCCGATAGTATCCCAAAGCTTCAAAATAGGTATTTTCATTAATCCTGGCCTGTCTGATCATTTTTTCCGAATAAGCCATGGAACTATCATATTCCTTAAGTTTGTTGAATGAGTAGATGATCCCATCCAAAAGGTAGTACTTTATAGTATCGTTAGTTATTTTTCGTGATTTAAGGCCTTTTTTAAATTGAACCAGCATTTTGGAAGGTTCCTTAGAATTAAGAGCTTGTTGAAAATATGCTTCTGCTGAACCAGTTTTAATTTCAGCCGGAGTATTTTCCGAGGTTTTATTACAGCTGGTTATGGCTGAAAACATTAACAGCAGGATAGGAAGGTATCGGGGGGATCTCATTTAGCGAAAATAGAAAAAAAATGAAAAATGTGAGCTGATACTGATTGTGCATTCTTTTGGTCTTTAACTTCGAGATTAAAGCACTAAAAAAGTATGCACGAATTAAAACTTTAATATTTGTAAAAAATTGTAATACAGGTATTTTGACCCTTTCCAGTGTGTGATTTTCGAGGAGGAAATTGGTCGCCGAATTGCACACAAAAAATTTGATATGACTTGATATCATTAAAAATGAAAAACCCCGTAAATCCTGGGATTTCGGGGTTTTTGATCGAGTTTGTTACTCGAAAAGTGGAGTCGGAGGGGTTCGAACCCTCGTCCAAACAAGCAATTCAGAAGCTTTCTACACGTTTAGTCTTCGTTTGGTTGTCGATGCAAAGCCGGCCGAAAACCACCAACTTTACACGTATCCTCACTTAAATTTCAGAACTACATCAAGGCCCTGCAGTTCCTATATTTACTTTATCGGTGCCCCTGTTGCAAATGCCGTAAATCAAGGCCTTCGCGGGACATCTCGGCTCCCTGCCTTGCAGGGACTAAGTGTAACCTACTATAATTCGGTTACGCAGCCAAGGCGTAGTTATTCTCGCCGTTTAAAAAAGTGTGAAATATGAGATTTAAGAGCTATATCCCAGCGCTCTACGTGCTTACAACTCAATTAGACCCGCTGTCAAAACCAAGTCGACCCCATTATGTAAAGAACTTATCCTATTTGTAGCATTTTTCATGCCAATATCAAGGGCGTAGCCCCCTTCGCAAAAGCTCCGGTGGCCGGGCTATTCGCTTCAATCTTTTTGCTCATACTTCATAAAAAGGATTTCCGCTGCTATCCCTAACGCAAAAGCAAAGATAGAGATTTTAAATTTCTTACCTTTACAAGATGATTGGAAATTTACAAAAGCCGTATCAGGATTCAGATATTATAATTAGTTAAATCTTTACTGCTCCATTGTTTCTTCAGCACACAACACGCTGTAAATCCAGAATAATCTGCTTGTCATGACTACCGCCAGTGCACCAATAAAATTGATTACCTACAATATCAAGTATGCCAACGAGAAAGACGGTGAAAACAGCTGGTCCAAGCGCAAAGAAAGCCTCAGCAGCCTTATGCGGTTTTTTGAGGCAGATATCTTTGGCCTGCAGGAAGCACTGGAAGAACAATTGACCTACCTTATAAACAATTTACCTGGCTATGCTTATGTAGGCACTGGTCGCAATGAAGATGGAAAAGGGGAATTTAGCCCTATACTCTATAAAGAAGAAAAATTTGAGGTGCTGGAGAGCCATACCTTCTGGCTTTCAAAAACTCCAGAAAAACCTTCAAAAAGCTGGGATGCCGCTTATCCGCGTATTTGTACCTATGCGCTGTTTAAGGAGAAACAATCGGGAAAGAAATTCTGGCATTTTAATACACATCTTGACCATAGAGGTGATAGGGCCCGGAAAGAAAGTGTAAAGCTTCTTTGGAAAAAAATAGAGGGAGTAAATCCAAAAAACGATCCGGTAATTCTTACAGGCGACTTTAATCTTGAACCTGATTCTAAAGGTATCCAGTACCTGTCCCAACAACTTAACGACAGCAAAATAATCAGCAAAGAAGCCGCTTTTGGACCTGAAAAAACTTTCAATGCCTACGAATTTCATGAAACTCCAATTTCCCGAATCGACTACGTCTTTACAGGAGAAAAAATAGAAGTGCTGAAATACGGAGTGCTTAATAACTCTTACGAGCAGAAATATCCTTCAGATCATTTTCCGGTAATGGTACAGCTTCAGTTAAAGTAATTATTCAAAAAAAGCGGACCTTCAAAAATGGCAATTTTCGGCATAGAGAAAAATTCCTTTTCAGAATTTTTGCTTTTAAAATAGTTGCCAGCATCCATCATGCGGAGGACCGTTTTATATGGAAACCTCTTAACCAATATTCAGGAAAAGGCTACCTAAAGTTATGGAATTGCTAAGAAGCAGAATCCAGAATGCCCAGAAAGAATAGTTTTTTATGGAAAATTCTTTTCTTCTGATTATTCTATTGAAAACAAACACAAATAGGAGGAATTGTAAGCCTAAAAAAGGAATTGTTAAGAGCTCCTGGAAAAAACCAATTACAATATTTTCCGATTTCAACACGTACTCGTTGAAAAACAAAAAAGCGAAATAGCAGAAGGTGCATATCGCTGAATAGAATATGCTTTCACCATTTATTTTTGTAATCATGGCTTTATTTTTTAATCACAATCAATTCAATACGCATAAGCTCCGGGGATATACTCTCTCTTTCAATCAAATTGTCACATAAAAGTAACTAAAATCCGTTTATAGTCTTTCTTATAGCTACAAGATGGCTCAATAAATTTTCCAAATGGTCCAGGTGAAGCATATTCGCGCCGTCACTCTTAGCATTGGCAGGATCAAAATGGGTTTCCATAAATAAACCATCTACTCCTGTGGCAATTCCAGCCCTCGCAATCGTTTCAATCATATCGGGACGGCCGCCGGTTACTCCGCTGCTCTGGTTGGGTTGCTGTAGGGAATGGGTAACATCCAGAACCGTGGTTGCATACTCTTTCATAGTAGGGATGCCCCTAAAATCTACAATCATATCACTGTAGCCAAACATCGTCCCACGATCGGTTACCATCACATTTTCGTTGTTACAGTCTTTAACTTTCGTAACCGCGTGTTTCATACTTTCCGGACTCATAAACTGTCCTTTTTTCAGGTTCACGGTTTTTCCGGTTTCGGCGGCAGCAACAACAAGGTCTGTTTGTCTTACAAGAAAAGCTGGGATTTGTAAAATATCAACATATTCCGCAGCAAGGGCGGCGTCACTTATTTCATGAATATCGGTAATGGTGGGAACGTCAAAAGTTTCGGAAACTTTTCTAAGGATTTTCAATGCTTTTTCGTCTCCAATTCCGGTAAAGCTGTCTATTCTGCTTCTGTTAGCTTTTTTAAAGGAGCCTTTAAAAACATACGGAATTTCCAGTTTGCTGGTTATCTCAACCACTCTTTCAGCTATCCTTAAAGCCATTTCTTCCCCTTCAATAGCGCAAGGTCCGCAAAGCAAAAAGAAATTGTTAGCGTTCGTGTTTTTTATCTTCGGAATAGTGTTCAGCTTCATTTTAACAATATTTAGATGCATCAAATTTTCAGGGCATTCTCAGCGCCTGGAAAAAATTCAGTAAAAGAATTTCCTGAAGCAAAGATAAAAGAATTAAATCTTCTGTTCTATGGTTGACAGGAGGATAAATTTCTGGTAAATTTTTCTGAAAAAATTAATAATTGTTTCTTTTAAATTTATCGTAAATTCACAGCAGTGACCCTAAAAATTTTACAATGGATATCCAGGATCTATTACTGCCCCAGCTCCGGCAGGAAGCGGCTTTAACTATTAAATTTTTTAACCGGATACCCGAAGAAAAGCTGGATTGGCGGCCGCATTCAAAATCTATGAGCTTTAAGGAGTTGGCAAATCACATGGCCGAAATCCCAAGTTGGATTACCGCCACAATGGAAATGAGTGAGATGGATATGGAATCCTATGCTACGCCGGACTTTAATACTGTTCCCGAAATTATAAAAGCTTTTAAAATTAACCTGTCACAGGCAGAAAATTCTCTTAAGAAGGACGATGAGGAGTATCAAAAGGATTGGCGGATGCTAAAAAACGGAAACAAAATACTCGAAATGCCGCGACTGGATGTTTTGAGAATGATGGTGCTGAGTCAGCTTCCACACCATCGGGCACAAATGGGCGTTTATTTCCGGTTGCTGGATATTGATGTGCCTTCCACTTATGGTCCCTCTGCAGATGAGCGATAATTGCCAAATTGGAGGCTTGGCTCTTAATTCCACTCTTAAATTCTTCAAAAAATAGTGAAATTCTTCTTCCTAAATTAAAAATTGACGCTTTTCTGAAGCTTTTTCGGCTCTTTTTATTCAGAATTGAAGAAAATTTGCTTTTTCTTCCGCTTTACGATCATATTTTCCTTTTTAAACATAGAATTATAGCCCTTTGATTTACAGTTTATTGCCCGAATTTAGGCGGGATGCCGATTTTTGCAATTATCTCCTTTAAGTTTGCTAATTTCCTGAAAAATAGACGTACATTTGCAGCCTTTTAAAACAGGCTTATATGACAGCTATCAGAAATATCGCAATTATTGCACACGTTGACCACGGTAAAACTACCCTGGTCGATAAAATTATGTACCATTGTCAGCTCTTTCGCGACAACGAAAATACCGGAGATCTTATTCTGGATAATAACGACCTCGAAAGAGAGCGCGGGATAACCATTACTTCCAAGAACGTTTCGGTTACTTACAAAGACACAAAAATTAATATTATAGATACTCCTGGTCACGCCGACTTTGGGGGAGAAGTAGAGCGTGTTTTAAACATGGCAGACGGGGTTTTGCTTTTGGTAGATGCCTTTGAAGGGCCTATGCCGCAAACGCGTTTTGTGCTTCAAAAAGCGATTGACCTTGGCCTTAAGCCTTGTGTTGTAATCAACAAAGTAGATAAGGAAAACTGTACTCCCGAGGAAGTGCATGAGAAAGTTTTTGATCTTATGTTCGAACTGGGTGCCGAAGAATGGCAGCTTGATTTTCCAACAGTTTATGGATCTGCCAAGAATAACTGGATGAGTGATGACTGGAGGAACGAGACAGATAATGTCGAGCCTCTTCTGGACATGGTAATTGAACATATTCCGGCTCCAAAAGTAGATCTTGTTGGTTCGCCCCAAATGCTTATCACTTCTTTGGATTTCTCTTCTTTTACAGGAAGGATCGCTATTGGGCGACTTCAGAGAGGGACTTTAAAGGAAAATCAGCAGGTTTCCCTTGTAAAGCGAGATGGTAGCATTAAGAAAACAAGAATTAAAGAACTACATACTTTTGAAGGTTTAGGCCGTAGAAAGATTGAAGAAGTACAGGCAGGTGATATTTGTGCTATTGTTGGTCTTGAAGGTTTCGAAATTGGCGATACCGTTGCCGATATAGAAAATCCTGAAGGTTTAAAAACTATCGCCATAGATGAGCCTACAATGAGTATGCTTTTTACAATTAACGACTCTCCTTTCTTCGGAAAGGACGGAAAATTTGTGACTTCCCGTCATATTAAAGACCGTTTGTTCAAAGAACTTGAGAAAAACCTTGCCCTTAGGGTTGAAGAAACAGATAGTGCCGATAAATTCATGGTTTTTGGTCGTGGTGTACTTCACCTTTCGGTGTTAATTGAAACGATGCGTCGTGAAGGTTACGAACTTCAAATTGGTCAGCCGCAGGTGATCATCAAAGAAATTGATGGTGTTAAATGTGAGCCGGTTGAAGAGCTGACTATCGATTTACCTGAAAATGTTTCGGGAAAAGCGGTAGAGATGGTGACCATGAGAAAAGGTGAGATGTTGAGCATGGAAGGAAAAGGTGATCGTATGGTTATCCAGTTTATTATTCCTTCAAGGGGAATTATTGGC
The DNA here is from genome assembly GCF_031846505.1 of Autumnicola edwardsiae. Lineage (NCBI taxonomy): Bacteria > Pseudomonadati > Bacteroidota > Flavobacteriia > Flavobacteriales > Flavobacteriaceae > Autumnicola > Autumnicola edwardsiae. Next base: position 1,002 of record NZ_JAVRHP010000033.1, on the reverse strand, counting down.
TTAAGAAACCAGTTGCTAACCGCTACTGCCGGAGAAGCGATTATGGCTCACCGCTACAAAGAATATCAGCCGTTAAAAGGAGGTATTCCTGAGAGACAAAACGGTTCTTTGGTTTCTATGGAAAAAGGAAAAGCTATTCCTTATTCTATTGATAAACTTCAGGACAGAGGGAAGTTTTTTGTAGATCCGGGAGAAGATATTTACGAAGGTCAGGTAATTGGAGAAAACTCCCGTCAGGATGATATGGCGGTTAATATCACCAAAACTAAGAAACTTTCTAACGTACGTTCTTCAGGAGCAGATGATAAAGCGAAGATTGTTCCGGCGATTAAATTTTCACTGGAAGAAGCTTTAGAATATATTCAGAAAGATGAATATGTTGAGGTTACACCAAACCATATTCGTATCAGAAAAATTTTCCTTACAGAAAATGATCGTAAGCGTAATAAAATAATATAATTGTTACATTGCAATAAGGGCTGTCAATAAAGTGGTACTTTTTGACGGCCTTTTTTATACCCAAAAACCAGATGGAAATACTCGGAATTTCAGCAACAGAATGGATTGGTTACCTTTCTTCTTTTTTTGTAGCCATTTCTTTTTTTATGAAAAATATCATAAAGCTTAGAATTGTAAATAGCCTGGGTTGTATTTTATTTATTATTTACGGAATTTTAATCGACTCCTGGCCGGTAATTATGACAAATGCAGTTATTGTCGGGGTAAATTTCTACTACCTTTTTATTAACCGGAAAGACAAACCTGTTCCTGCAGATGAAGTGAAGCCTTAGCACTGTAAAAAGTTAAAAAGTGAAGAAGTGAAGAAGTTAAGAAGTGAAAAAGAGAAGAAGTGAAAAAGTTTATCTTTTATTTTTCCCGACTGCGCTCGAACTGAAACGGACTCCGAACTCCGAACTACAAACAACGAACTAACTATAGTCGATAATCAGCATTTCAGGATACTATCTTTTTTAACTAAACATAAACACGAAACCGACAAAA
>NZ_JAVRHP010000329.1:0-361 GCF_031846505.1 Autumnicola edwardsiae | reverse complement strand
ACAATTTAGATGAAACGAATCTAAAACTAAAAAATTCCTATAACCAATTGGTTCGCAAGAAAAAAGTACAGAACGAGATAGCCAATTTTAATATTGAAGGAAGTTCTATAAAAGGACAGGTAAAGGGTATTCGGGAATCGTTGAAAGGTATTTCAGAAGTTGATCAAAAAACGATTGATAAGAAATCAAGATTTGAGTTAGAAAAAACAATAATAGAGAATACTGAATCTGAACTGACTCTTTTTGATTCCAAAACAGACGAACTTATTAAACTTTTGAAGTTGTACCCAGAGCCTATAGAACCTTTCCTTGATGATGTTGAAAATAAGGATTTAATAAGTAAGCTCGATACCGAAATCAA
>NZ_JAVRHP010000328.1:0-371 GCF_031846505.1 Autumnicola edwardsiae | reverse complement strand
TAGAAGAGAAAGAGATATTTCCGCGGCAATCTGCGCTTTCTGCGGGAGAATTTTCACAGTATCCTTCTGGATTTGTGGCTTCAGAAAGTGGAGTTAAAAAAGTGAGGCGAAAATGAGACCTACAAGGTCAAAAAAGACCTTGCAGGATTAGATGACTCCTGCAAGTTCTAGAAAACCCTGTAGGTCTCAAACAGAACTTCAGCCTAAAAAATAATAGCATACCGAAAATTGCCAATTTCGAGGTATCGCTTAAAAAAATTCCGCTGTATTCCATCGTTAGCATTTCAGGACAAATGGAAATGATTATATCGTTAAGTGTTACTGCAGTAGGAGCTTTTTTTGCGACTATTGCAGTAACATGGTGTTGTATG
>NZ_JAVRHP010000327.1:0-373 GCF_031846505.1 Autumnicola edwardsiae | reverse complement strand
CGCTTAAAGCGGCTTATTCGAATCGAGAATTCCAAAAATTATGGGCTTGTGCAACGGTTACTGCTGTTGTGAGGCGTCTTTTTAATTATCCGCAAGCCAAAACATCCAAATTTACCGAAAAAAAAGCGCCACTTGCGGCTGAGTGATGATTCTAAGCGGTAGCTTTTTTTCCTTCCCGCAGAAAACTGCAACCGCAACTCTTCTAAAATTTGCGGATTTCGTCCGTCGCAAAGAAGCCTCAAAAATGGCAATTATCGACCTTTATTTAGCTGATTGGCTCCGTTTCAAAGTCCGATTACTGACAAATCCGTTTAAAACAAAAATAGCTGAAAACTTAATTTTTGCCCCAAACTTTGCCCTTGATGCCTCATAA
>NZ_JAVRHP010000326.1:0-377 GCF_031846505.1 Autumnicola edwardsiae | reverse complement strand
ATCGCAACAGGTGCAAAACCCCGGGTACTGGATTTTGAAGGTGGAAATTTGGCACTTTCAAGTACAGAATTCCTTAACCTGAAAAAGCTACCTAAATCACTTTTATGTATTGGAGGTGGCTACATTGCCTTTGAATTTGCTCATATCGCTGCGCGGGCCGGTGCCGATGTAACTATATTACATCGCGGAGAATTTCCATTGGAAAACTTTGATCGTGACATTTTACAACATCTTGTGGATGCAACCCGAAAGCTAGGAATTAAACTGGTTTTGAAAACCGACGTCTCTAAAATTGAAAAGAAAGAAGGCCATTATGTAGTAACAGGAAAATCAGATGGAAAAGAGTCAGCTTATAAGACAGCATCTGTCTTTAACTC
>NZ_JAVRHP010000325.1:0-378 GCF_031846505.1 Autumnicola edwardsiae | reverse complement strand
GACATCTACAAAACGTATCAGGACATCAAAAACCGCAAGAATAGCAGGACACTTTTTCTCGATGAACTTTCCACATCGTTACTCATTGAAATGGATAAGAGCGAAGAATGAGAAGCACATTTTTCTCTTAAAAAAAGACCGTAGTACGGTTGACCTACCGTCTTTTGATTTGGGAAGCCACTTTCATATAATTTGATGTGATTTAGCACACGATTTTCAATTCAGAACTCTCAAAACACCACAAAACCCATCAAATTTCAATATGTTAAATTATGACCGTAGTACGGTCGTACTGGGGAATAAAATCCAATAAACCTATCCAAATTTGTAGAACGAAAGTCAAATCAGGTCAGGGACTACCATTTAAAATCACAAACA
>NZ_JAVRHP010000324.1:0-381 GCF_031846505.1 Autumnicola edwardsiae | reverse complement strand
TTGATTTCGGTATCAAGTTTAGCTATTAATTCCTTGTTTTCGACATCTTCAAGGAAAGGCTCAATAGGTTCTGGGTACAACTTCAATAGTTCAAGAAGTTCATCTGTTTTGGAATCAAAAAGGGTCAGTTCAGATTCAGTATTTTCTATAATTGTCTTTTCTAACTCAAATTTTGATTTTTTATCAATCGTTTTTTGGTCGTCTTCCGAAATACCTTTTAAGGATTCACGAATACCCTTAACCTGTCCTTTAATAGAACTACCTTCAATATTAAAATTGGCAATCTCGTTCTGTACCTTTTTCTTGCGCACCAGTTGGTTATAAGCATTTTTTAATTTAAGATTTGTTTCATCTAACTTATATGAGATACGCTCTAAGCTG
>NZ_JAVRHP010000323.1:0-385 GCF_031846505.1 Autumnicola edwardsiae | reverse complement strand
CGTAACCTACAATTCCCAGTTTTTTGCCGCGAATCTCGTAACTTCCGGAAGCAGACTTGTTCCATTTCCCCTGGTGCATTTCGGAGATACGGTCTGGCAGGTTTCTCATTAAAAGAATAATTTCTCCAATTGCCAGTTCTACGACAGAACGGGTATTACTGTAGGGAGCGTTAAAAACAGCAACTCCTTTTTTAAGACATTCTTCCAGGTCTATCTGGTTGGTCCCAATACAAAAAGCCCCAACTGCGATAAGCCGTTGTGCGTTATCCAGCACCTTTTTGGTCAGTTGCGTTTTAGAGCGGATTCCCAAAACAGAAACATCTTTTATCTTTTCAGCTAATTCATCTTCATCCATTCCCCCGGCATAGGTCGATACGTTGTAACC
>NZ_JAVRHP010000322.1:0-391 GCF_031846505.1 Autumnicola edwardsiae | reverse complement strand
GGATGGAATAATATTTCCATCACAAACCTACGAGGTTTTAAAAACCTCACAGGATTTCGTTTTAAATTGTCACATCGAGCTTGTCGAGATGCTTTTTTAAAAACATTAACAGAGGCTCGGAAAATGATAAAAAAGGTGGTTTATTTGTACAACAATGAGCGGCCACACGGTTCACTAAAAAATAAAAAACCACAAGAATTTGCAAACCTTGTTCAGCAGTTAACTGCTGAACAAAGACCAATATTTAAGATTAGTTATTAACCTGAAAAAAGGCAACCATATTCAGGCAAGGTCAGTCAAACTTCAAACTCCGAACTACAAACTCCGAACTACAAACTACGAACTAATAGAATATCGATAATTGCCATTTTTAGGGCCTTACTTTTTTTTG
>NZ_JAVRHP010000321.1:0-392 GCF_031846505.1 Autumnicola edwardsiae | reverse complement strand
AGTCCAGTTCCCGCTACTAGAAAAGACAAGGCTTCACAGAAATGTGAAGCCTTTTTTTATGGTGTGGGTACAACATAGGTACAACATTTTAGTGTTTTGATAGTCACATTCTTATTGAAGTTAATTACCTCTTTTTGTGTTTAAATCCTATGAATTCTTAGGTAAAATAATATATTTCAATAAGCAGCAAACTTATTCTTCGTTAGAGGGTTTTATTATAATACAATATCCACGCAAGGTAAACTCGTAAAATACACCCATCAAAAGACTACGGCATAAAGCCATCGCGCCATCCTACACTTATTTATTCCGTTTCCTTTTGAGCTGAGATTTTAGCTTCCGTTTGGGTTATGCTCAAATATTGTTTAATCTAAATTCAAAAGCTATGTATT
>NZ_JAVRHP010000320.1:0-397 GCF_031846505.1 Autumnicola edwardsiae | reverse complement strand
CTTTTACTAACTTCCTGACTCATAAGCAAAATTGAATTAAAGGCTCAAAGATAAGAAGTTTAGTTTTGCCAGTGAAGTATTTCAAAAGCAAAAGCGACAGCCATTAGAGACTACCGCTTCCACTTCAAAAATTGGGTGGTTAATTCTTATTCCCAGTCCCGGCATCGTCGCATTCTGGACAAGTTCGGTTCTGCTCTCATTTTCATTACTATCAGCACCTATACTCTGAATGTAGATATTTTTCGGTGAAATTCCGTCGTTAGAAGTATTTACAAAAATTACTTCAGCTTCATTCAGGGAAAACCTTGGATCAAAATCATTAGTTCCATCAGACTTGTCGTAACTAATATCCACAATTTCCCCGCTTGAAAAATGGTAAATAAACATACGCGAATCC
>NZ_JAVRHP010000032.1:0-36104 GCF_031846505.1 Autumnicola edwardsiae | reverse complement strand
TGATAACTGATAACTGATAACTGATAACTGATAACTGATAACTGATAACTGATAACTGATAATGCAGTATGATATTTTAATAATTGGAGGAGGGGCTGCGGGTTTTTTTGCGGCAATAAATGCTGCAGAGATGGATCCCGGGGCGAAAATTGCCATTTTGGAACGTGGGAAAGAAGTGCTTTCTAAAGTACGGATTTCCGGCGGTGGCCGTTGCAACGTCACTCACGCCGAATTTCTTCCGAAGGAGCTGGTGAAAAATTATCCGCGGGGAGAAAAAGAGTTGCGGGGTCCTTTTCATCAGTTTATGACGGGGGATACCATCGCCTGGTTCGAAAAACGAGGCATTGAGCTTAAAATAGAGGAAGACGGGAGAATGTTTCCGGTTTCAGATACTTCAGAAACGATTATCAACTGTTTTTTATCAGAAGCGGAGCGGCTCAAGATTCAGGTTCGTAAAAGTGAAGCTGTAAAAACGCTGCACTGGAAAGATTCGCACTGGGAGGTCGGCACTCAAAAAAGCACATTATCGGCCTCTAAAGTTTTAATTGCCACAGGAAGCAATCCTAAAATCTGGAATCTTCTCGAAAAGCTTGGTCATAGCATTTCGCCGGCGGTTCCGTCGCTTTTCACCTTCAATATAAAAGACAATCGAATTGCGGATCTTCCTGGCATCTCCACTCATGCCGAAGTTAAAGTGCAGGGAGAAAAACTTCAGGATGAAGGCCCGGTTTTGATTACCCACTGGGGATTAAGCGGACCCGCAATTTTACGATTATCGGCCTGGGGTGCACGCGAGCTTCATGACCTGGAATACAATTTTAATGTTGAGGTAAACTGGTTGCCGGGATTTTCTTCCGAAGAAATTCTGGAGCAATTGAAGGTCCTTAAGTTCGATTTGGCGAAGCAACAGGTGTTTAAAAAAGCGCAATTTGAACTTCCAAAGCGATTGTGGCAAAATCTGGTAACTGCATCTAAAATTGAAGGTAATACCACGTGGGCAGATCTTAATAAAGATGAGCTCCTTCGACTTGCGCAGCAGCTTACCGCAGCTGTCTTTCAGGTAAATGGCAAAAGTACTTTTAAAGAGGAATTTGTAACTGCCGGCGGTATCGACCTTAAAGAAGTAAATTTTAAAACTTTTGAGAGCAGGATTCACAATAACCTGTTTTTTGCAGGCGAAGTTTTAAATATTGATGCGGTTACAGGAGGTTTTAATTTTCAGAACGCGTGGACGGGCGGTTATCTTGCTGCCAAAGCGATGACTTCTTAAAGATAATTAAGGCGCCAGATTTCAAAATTAATTATCGCTGCAAAAAGCACCCAAACAGCATACGGGACCATGAGGTAAGCCGCACGGTCACTTATAATCTTAAACCATTTTATGGTTATGAGCACCAGGATAAAAAGCGCAATAATGTCCAGCAAAGCCCAGAAAGGCCTGTGCAGCCCGAAGAATAAAATCGACCAGAAGGCATTCAGCAATAATTGAAACCCAAAATGATAAAGTGCAACTTTTACCCATTTATGGTAGAAGCCTTTATGCCATACAATCCCGGCAGCAATGCCCATAAAGGGGTACATAAGTAACCAGACAGGGCCAAAAATCCATTCCGGCAAATTAAAAAGTGGCTTGTCCAGCTGCGGGTACCAATCTGTATAACCGGTTTGCATCGCCAGCGAAGCTATAAACCCGAAAAGCAGGCAAATACCTACGGATATAGAACTTCGTATAATTAAATTGCGGCTCATTTAGATTGGTTTGCCTACTAAAATAGAAATTTATTTGATTTTCTTCTTCATCCCTGGCTAACATAAAACATTATATTTGTTAAAATTTTCAAGATGACGGAAAAGGATTTTATTCCGAAAAGATATTCAGAAAGCATGGAGCATGGGAGCGTTTCGTGGGAAGCTCCAAGTAACATTGCATTGGTGAAGTATTGGGGTAAAAAGGAGCACCAGATTCCTGCAAATCCATCGGTAAGTTTTACGCTGAAGAATTGCAGGACAATTACCAGACTGGATTTTTCTAAAAAAGAAAATCAGTCCGACTTTGATTTTGAGATTTATTTTGAAGGAAATAAAAAAGAAGATTTTAAACCGAAAATAAAGACTTTCTTCGAAAGGATAGTGCAATACGTTCCTTTTTTGAAAGAGTACAAATTCGAAATTCATTCAGAAAATACCTTTCCTCACAGTAGCGGCATCGCTTCTTCGGCCAGCGGAATGGGTGCTTTGGCGCTTTGCGTTGTGAGCCTCGAGAAAAAACTTAATCCGGAAATGACAGAAGGCTTTTTCAGAAAAAAAGCTTCATTTTTGGCAAGGCTGGGATCGGGGAGTGCCTGCAGGAGTATAGAAGGTGATATCGTTGTTTGGGGTAAGCATAAGGAAATCCAGGGAAGCAGTGATTTGTTCGGAATAAAATATCCTGATGAGGTTCACGAAAACTTTAAAAATTATCAGGACACCATTCTGTTGGTTGATAAGGGTACAAAGGAAGTGAGTAGTAGTGTAGGCCATAATTTGATGCACAATCATCCTTTTGCTGAAGCCAGATTTGCACAGGCTCATGAAAACCTTGCCAAACTGAAGCCTGTTTTTGCTGAAGGCGATTTAAAACAATTCATCGAAATTGTGGAAAGTGAAGCATTGACGCTGCATGCGATGATGATGAGTAGCCGGCCCTATTTCATCCTTATGAAACCATACACGCTGGAAATCATCAATAAAATCTGGAATTTTAGAAAACACACCGGATTACCCGTATGTTTTACGCTGGATGCCGGTGCGAACGTACATGTGCTCTATCCTGAAAAAGATAAAGTAAAAGTTTTAGAATTCATTAAGAATGAGTTGGTTGCGTATTGTGAAAATGGGCACTATATTTGCGATTCGGTAGGGGACGGAGCAAAGCAATTGTCAGATGACAATTGATAATTGACAATGGAGAGAGAAAATGCGATAAGAAAAAAGAGCTTTCTATTCTCTGTGAAAGTTGTTACTTTGTATAAGTTTCTGGTTTCTACGAAGAAGGAGTTTGTGATGTCTAAGCAACTACTAAGGTCGGGAACGGCAATAGGAGCATTGGTAAGGGAAGCTGAACAAGCAGAAAGTAGAGCAGATTTTATTCATAAGCTATCCATAGCACTTAAGGAGGCGAATGAAACGGAATATTGGCTTGATTTATTGAAGGCGACAGAGTACCTAAATCAAGAACAGTACGAGGAGTCGCAAAAGGACATAAAGGAGATTCTGAAATTATTGATTGCTATAGTTAAGAAGATGAAGCAGAAATAATTTTCAATTTTCCATTAACATTTGTCAATTTACATTTATGAAAGGACCTTTATTTTATTCAAAAATTTTACTCTTTGGAGAGTACGGGATCATCAAAGATTCCAAAGGTTTATCTATTCCTTACAATTTCTACAACGGTGCTTTAAAAGTTTCGGAAAAACCTTCTGAAGAGGCTAAGAAGTCTAACGACCATCTAAAGAATTTTGCCGATTACCTGAAAACCCTGGAGCAAAAACATCCCAAACTCGTTCATTTTGATCTTAAAAGTCTGAATGCAGACATAGAAAAAGGAATGTATTTCGATTCCAGTATTCCGCAGGGATATGGTGTTGGTAGTAGCGGGGCACTCGTTGCTGCGATTTATGACAAATACGCTACAGATAAAATTACCGTTCTTGAGAATCTAACGCGGGATAAACTTTTAAAACTGAAGAAGATTTTTGGTAAAATGGAATCTTTCTTCCACGGAAAATCCTCCGGACTGGATCCGCTCAACTCGTATTTAAGTATTCCTATTCTTATAAATTCCAAAGATAATATTGAGCCGGCAGGTATTCCTTCTCAAACTGAAAAAGGAACAGGTGCTGTCTTTTTGCTGGATAGTGGTATCACGGGCGAGACAGGGCCAATGGTGAGTATCTTTATGGAGAATATGAAACAGGAACCTTTCAGAAAAATGCTGAAAGATCAATTTGTAAAACATACCGATGCCTGCGTAGAGGACTTTTTAAAGGGAGATGTGAAATCACTTTTCACCAATGTTAAAAGTCTTTCGAATGTGGTGCTGGACAACTTCAAGCCAATGATTCCTGCGAAATTTCATAAAATCTGGAAACGCGGAATTGATACTAACGATTATTACCTCAAACTTTGTGGTTCCGGTGGCGGCGGTTATATTTTAGGTTTTACCGAAGATATAGAGAAAGCCAGGAAATCCCTTAAAGGTTATAATTTAGAAGTAGTTTATAACTTCTAAAACACAGTTACATGGCGGCCTTGATGAACAAACGCTTTTTGTTGAAGCTGTTAAGTTTGTTTTCGGTAGTTCGCGGTTATAATATCCTTATTATTGTAATTGCGCAGTATCTTACTTCAGCCTTTATACTTGCGCCAGCCCTTCCTTTGCGGGCGGTGTTTTTTGACGATAATTTATTCTTTTTAATCCTTTCTACGGCTACCGTTATTGCCTCGGGATATATTATCAATAATTTTTACGACAGCGAAAAAGACTTTATAAACCGCCCTAAAAAAACGATGCTGGACCGTATTGTGAGTCAGCGTACCAGGCTTTCCGTTTATTTTATCCTTAATTTTGCGGCGATATTTTTTGCCAGTTATGTGTCTTTTCGGGCGGTGGTTTTCTTTTCGCTATACATCTTTGTAATCTGGTTCTATTCTCACCGGCTCAAGAAGATCCTTTTTGTGGGAAACCTGGTGGCCTCTATCCTCTCTATTGCACCTTTTTTTGCGATTTTTATCTATTATAAAAATTTTGAGACTGTAATATTTATTCACGCTATCTTTCTTTACTTCATGATTGTTATGCGGGAACTGGTAAAGGATCTGGAAAACATGCCGGGAGACCTGGCGCAAAATTACCGTACCATACCTCTAGTATATGGGGAGAAATGGAGTAAATTTTTCCTGGCAATTCTTACAGTATTAACGCTTATACCTATACTCCTTTTAACCACCACGTTCGAGATTGGATATATGGATTATTATTTTTATGCCTCCTTTCTCCTTTTGGTGCTGTTCCTTTTGTTCCTCTACTTCAGCAAAGCAAAATGGCAATATTTATTACTCCATAATATTCTGAAACTTATTATTGTTGCCGGCGTTTTCAGTATTTTATTAATTGATATGGATGAAGTTCTTAATCGGGTATTTTAAATTTTTCTTCGGAAGAAATCCAGCAAATACTTTCAGTTTAAAACTTTTGGCAATAACTTAGTTAACTCGCAATCTAACCAGTATCTTTGCAAAAAATATCAGTATGAGCAGGAACGACAAATCTTCAGGAGGAAAAATGAGCGGAAGACAAGGTGGTGGTGAACGAAAAAAATCTTATTCCAGGGGAAATGCGCCCGTTAAAAAAAATACAGAAGCTAAAGAAAAATCAAAGTCTGCTTCAGCTTCTGATGGTATTCGTTTAAATAAATATATCGCGAACGCCGGAGTCTGCTCAAGACGTGATGCCGATATTTATATTTCTGCCGGAAATGTTACGGTTAATGGGAAAACAGTAACCGAAATGGGTTATAAAGTGCAGCTAAACGATGACGTAAAATTTGATGGCCGCAGTTTAAATCCTGAAAAACCTGAATATTTTCTACTGAATAAACCTAAAGGTTTTTTTACTACCGGAAGCGTTGTAAAAGGAGGACGCACTGTAATGGACATTATGGGCAAAGCTTCCAAATCCAAACTTGATCCTGTAGGAAAACTGGATACGCAGGCCATGGGACTTTTGTTATTTACTAATGATGGTACCCTGGCCAAAAACCTGGCAAAGCCAAAGAACGGAATCAGGCAGATTTATCATTTGGAGCTTAATAAAAGCCTTAGCCAGGAAGACCTGGAGAAAATAAGGGAGGGTGTTTTTGTTGATAAGACAAAGCTTATCGTGCAGGATGTTAGTTATGTGACTGACAGGCCTAAGAACGAAGTTGGCTTGGAAATAAAGAGCATTAAACCGCATATCGTTCAGAAGTTATTTAAAACTCTGGGCTACGAAGTCGTAAAACTCGATAGGGTGGTTTACGGCGGACTCACAAAAAAGGATTTACCAAGAGGAAGGTTCCGTTCCCTTACACAACAGGAACTAATCAACCTGAAAAACCTTTAAATTAAGTTCCGTAGGCCGATAATTGCCTTTTTAGAACACTGGCTTTGAGCGACGATCTCAGATTAAAATAATTTCTTCTAGATTATTTACTTTTTATACATTTGCAGCAGTTTTATTTCAACATTAAAGCTAAAACTACTGATGGACAACATTTTAAAAGGTTGAAAGTACTCTTTTTCATCCTGAAGAAATACAATTTACGTATTACAGCCGGTTTTCTGCAAAGCGGAAAGCTCCGGCTACTGCCCCCTCAGCTTTTCTTAACAATAATTTATAAATCAAATTTATTGGTACTATAAATTAATGCCTAATTTTTATTTTTTAAATTTAAATCTATCCATTGAATACTAAGTACAGCGATCTCATTGATCAAACCTATTATTTCCCTCAGGAAGAATTCAAATTAGAAGAAAACAGTCTTCATTTTCACGACATCGACCTAATGGAACTTGTAGAAAAATATGGTGCTCCGCTCAAATTCACCTATTTACCTAAGATTTCTGAAAATATTAACCGCGCCAAGAGCTGGTTTAAAGAAGCCATAGAAAAACATGCTTATAAGGGAAAATATAACTACTGCTACTGCACTAAAAGTTCACATTTTGAACATGTTTTAAATGAAGCGCTTAAGAATGATATCCACATCGAAACCTCTTCGGCTTTTGATATCAATATTGTGGAAAATTTGAAGGCTTCAGGAAAAATTACCGATGATACTTACGTGATCTGTAATGGATTTAAAAGAGATCAGTACATTTCCAATATTTCCCGTCTCATAAACTCAGGTCATAAAAATTGTATCCCGATAATTGACAATTATGAGGAGATAGACCTTCTTTCAGAAAATATAAATGGTGATTTTGAAGTGGGAATAAGGATCGCTTCAGAAGAAGAGCCGAAATTTGAATTTTACACCTCCCGTCTCGGGATTGGGTATAAAAATATTGTTCCGTTTTATAATCAAAAGATAAAAGACAGTGAGCAGGTAAACCTTAGGATGCTGCACTTTTTTATTAATACGGGAATCCGCGATACGGCATATTACTGGAACGAGCTCAACAAATGTCTAAAGGTTTATACCAGCCTTAAAAAGATTTGTCCAAGTCTGGATAGCCTCAATATTGGCGGCGGTTTTCCAATCAAAAATTCCCTGGCGTTCGATTATGATTACGCCTATATGGTAGATGAAATTATCAACCAGATCAAACTTGCCTGTGAAGAGGCAGATGTGGATGTGCCGCATATTTTTACAGAATTCGGAAGTTTTACCGTAGGTGAAAGCGGTGGTGCGATCTATGAAATTCTCTATCAGAAACAACAGAACGACCGTGAGAAATGGAATATGATAAATTCTTCATTTATCACCACGCTTCCTGATACCTGGGCTATTAGTAAGAAATTTGTGATGCTTGCCGTTAATCGCTGGAACGAAGAATACGAACGCGTTCTTCTTGGCGGGTTAACCTGCGACAGTGATGATTATTACAATTCTGAACAGAATACCAATGCGATTTACCTTCCGAAGTTCAGGAGGGACAAGCCGCTTTATATAGGATTTTTCAACACAGGCGCCTACCAGGAAACTATCGGCGGCTTTGGAGGTCTGCAACATTGCCTTATTCCGCAGCCTAAACACATCCTTATAGACAGGGATGAGAATGGAGCGTTAACCACCGAAGTATTCAGCAAACAGCAAAATGTAGAAGACATGCTGAATATATTAGGTTATGCTTCAGGCAATTGAATTAAAAATTAATAACTTAGTTCTCATAATTTCAGTTTAAAACAATCAACAACTAGCAATGAGCAAAAAGAATTACGCAGGCATACCAGATAAATATGCTCGTATAGACGACGCAAAAGTGGTATTAATTCCTGTTCCTTACGATGGGACCAGTACCTGGCAAAAAGGAGCAGATAAGGGTCCCGATGCATTTTTAGAAGCTTCAGAAAACATGGAGCTTTACGATATCGAAACCCGAAGCGAGGTGTACAAAAAAGGAGTTTATCTTGCTCCCCCGGTAACTGAAGATTCTTCTCCAGAAAAGATGGTGGAAGCGGTTTATAAGACCACCAAAAACTATATAAAACAGGACAAATTTGTGACCCTTTTTGGTGGAGAACATTCCATTTCTATAGGTTCTATCCGTGCTTTTAACGAAGCTTTTGAGGAGCTAACCGTTGTACAGTTTGATGCTCATGCAGATCTGCGGCCAGAGTACGAAGGTTCTAAATGCAACCATGCCTGTGCTGTTCACGAGGCCAGTAAAAATACAAACCTTGTGCAGATAGGAATCCGTTCTATGGATATTTCTGAAACTGACCATATGGATGAGAACCAGGTTTATTTTGCTCATGATTTATATGAAGACTGGCAGGAGGATGCTATCGGACAAATGACTCCAAACGTTTTTATCACCATAGATCTGGATGCTTTTGATCCATCTATTCTGCCTTCTACGGGAACCCCGGAGCCGGGAGGTTTGTTCTGGTACGAAACGCTGGAATTTCTGAAAACGATGTTCAAAAAGAAAAATGTAGTAGGCTTTGATATTGTAGAATTGAACCCGAATGAAAGTGATAAATCTTCAGATTTTCTTGCGGCCAAACTCTATTACAAAATGTTGAGCTACAAATTTAAATATGCAAATTTTAACGAAGACGACGAAGATGAGTAAAGGAGCGATCTCCCAATTTATAGAAAAATATTATTTACACTTTAATTCTGCAGCGCTTGTAGATGCTGCCAAAGATTACGAAAAGCAGCTTGAAAACGGCTCTAAAATGCTGGTTTCGCTGGCAGGAGCAATGAGTACAGCCGAGCTGGGTAAGATTTTTGCCGAGATGATCCGGCAGGATAAGGTGCAAATTGTTTCCTGTACGGGTGCCAACCTGGAAGAGGATGTGATGAACCTTGTGGCGCACTCACATTACAAAAGAGTGCCTAATTACAGGGATCTTACGCCAAAAGAGGAGTGGGAACTGTTGGAAAAAGGGCTAAATCGCGTAACCGATACCTGTATTCCTGAAGAAGAAGCTTTTAGAAGAATTCAGCAGCATATTGTAAAAATATGGAAAGATGCTGAAGAAAAAGGAGAACGTTATTTTCCGCATGAATTCGTATATAAACTTGTACTTTCAGGAGTTTTGGAAGAGTATTACGAGATTGACCTGAAAGATTCCTGGATCTATGCAGCTGCAGAGAAAAACCTGCCAATGGTTGTTCCCGGTTGGGAAGATAGTACGCTAGGCAATATCTTCGCTTCCTATTGCTTAAAAGGAGAATTAAAGCCGTCCACCATGAAATCGGGCATTGAGTATATGACATTCCTTGCAGACTGGTATACCGATAATTCCAAAGACGGAATCGGATTTTTCCAGATTGGTGGCGGTATTGCGGGAGATTTCCCAATTTGTGTGGTGCCAATGCTTTACCAGGACATGGAAAGAACAGATACGCCGTTCTGGAGCTATTTCTGCCAGATCTCAGATTCTACTACCAGTTATGGATCGTATTCCGGTGCGGTGCCTAACGAGAAAATTACCTGGGGTAAACTGGACATTAATACCCCAAAACATATTATTGAAAGTGATGCAACCATTGTGGCGCCACTGATTTTTGCGTATCTGCTGGATATGTAAATTTGCTTTTAAAATAAAACCAGGGGTCTAAAAGGTAAAATATCGTCCTGCTGATAAGATTTCGGCCAGGTGAAAATACCTTTTAGACCTTTTCATATTTTTGTTTAGATGAAGAAATTGTTGTGGTATGGCTGCATAACAGCCTTACTTTTTCTCACCTCATGCCATGTTCCTTCCTATACTTTTGACCCACGTTCCACACGGGCTGCTATAAAATTTGAAGAAGGCAAATACCTGTTGAATAACATAAAGGCTCCGGAAAGCATCAGGCAAAAACTTGAAGAAATGGTTACTGAAGAAATCTCGCAGTATCTTCAGAAGGATATCACTCTGGTTAGAAATGCGGGAGGAGTTTTTATTCCTTTTACCATTCCGGAGAATCCCGACGCAGCATTTCTTAAAAGCCTAAAGACAGGAATATCTGGATACGACTATCTAGTTAACGTCAGGACAGAAATTTTAAGTGATGATATAGAAGATATGGAGGTGGGCAATATTCAAAATTCCGAAGAAAACCTGGTGAGTGTTTCTTTGGAAATATTTGATTTAAAGTCCGCTCAAAGTATTTATTTTCAGAAGGTTTCAGGACATCTCTCTGCTAAGGATGACAGCAAAGATTTTTCCTTCGCCAAAAGTTCAAAAAGTATGGTCGTAAAAAGCCTGAAGAAAATCCTGAAAAGGATTGAGAAAAATCACCTTCCGTAGACCTGCAGCCTACACAACGCTCTCTATTAACAGAGATTTATCAAAAAACAAGCGGGTTCAGTTTATCTTTTTACCTAATATTGGCTGCACTACTGCCGTGTAAAATACAGGCATTTATATAAAAATATGAGTAACTGGATTATTTTTTCAATCGGTTTTCTGGCTCAGATGTTATTTTCTGCCAGGTTGATCACGCAATGGTTCCTGTCTGAAAAGTCTAAGAAAGTAGAAACACCTGTTCTTTTCTGGAAGCTTAGCCTTTTGGCTTCTGTTTTACTTTTTGCATACGGCTATTTACGCGAAGATTTGGCCATTATGCTGGGCCAGTTTCTTATTTACGGTGTTTATTGGAGAAATTTAAAGATCCAGGGAGAATGGAAGAACAGGAACATATTTTTTAAGGCGTTTGTAGTGATCTTCCCTATCCTTATATTGGCTTACATCATATTTTTTGGAAGGTTAAACTGGGAAGACCTCATAGAAGGGGAGCGCCTTGCACCCTGGCTTATAGGGCTTGGGATTTTTGGACAGCTCGTATATACCGCCCGCTTTTTTTACCAGTGGTACTATGCCGAGAGAAACCAGGTATCTTCCCTGCCACAGGGATTCTGGATTTTGAGTTTAATAGGTTCTTCTCTTCTACTTGCCTATGGAATTTTGCGTTATGATCCTGTACTAATTTCTGCACATTTTTTTGGAGGCTTGATTTATATGCGGGATATCTACCTTTCCCGGAATACTGAAGTTGAGGTTAAGCCGTAGATTTTTTTCTCTGAAAAACCTCCCAAATAAGAACAGAAAAAACCACCAGATATTCAAGCCCTACCAGCCACAGATTTTCCTGAAATTCAGGATTGCTATATGCTGAATAACTTAACACCACAACAAGCGTCCAGGCCAATATATACCGATAATTGCCAAAAATAGATAGCAGCAGTGGCGTGGCAAGATACCAGGGATGAATGGTTGTACTTAGAAAAAAATAGACCGAAACGCCAAACATCGTAGTTGTTATCAGCATTTTAAAATTCTCATTTCTTCGGAAAAGCGCGAAACGGATTAAAATACCAGTAGTAATTACCGGAAGTAATATTCCTGCATAACGAATAACATTAAAGCCGGCGAGTTTAAACCCTATCCACCGAAGCACATAAAAAACGCTGGCATTAAATTCGAATTTTTGGAACCAAAGACCGACACTTTGAAAAAAATTCTGAAAAAATTCTGAAGACAGAAACGGAAAAAATGTAACTGCTGCTGTGGCTATGGAAATCAGGTAAAATCCGCTAAGTTTCTTAAGGTCGATCTTGTCCAAAAAAGCGGTGCTAACTTCTTCAATTTCCTGCTGCGGCTTTATAAAGAATCTCAAAAATAGCGGAAGAAAGAGCAGGGGCAAAAGCTTAATTGAAATAGAAACTCCGAGTAAAACAGCACTGGGAATCCATTTTTTAAGATGCAGGAGATAAAGTGACCAGATAAGGAAAAAGAGCATTACGCCTTCAAAATGTAAATTTCCGGTAAGTTCTATAATAATGAAAGGATTCAAGATATACCAGAAAATCCTGTGGACTGGCAAATTCAGGCTTAGCAAAAGTTTCCTTCCGAAGTAAAGCGTTCCCAGATCGGCGGCGATTATAAAGCTGCGCATTAGAACTACAGAACCTAAGATACTCTTTCCGGAGAGCAAAGATGCGACGGCAAAAATCAGTTGATTTACTGGTGGATAACTGGTGTAATTCCCTGAGCTAAGGCTGCCCATTCCGTTTATAAGATTTTGCTTAAATTCGATTCCGCCGGGAAAAATACTTTCAAAACCTTCAGGAGTTTGCAAATAAGGATTAATACCTTCAGTAAGTAAACTGCCGTCCCAGATAAACCGGTAATAATCCTGGGATAAATTAGGGAGAGCGATTAAAAAAAGGAGCCTGAAGATTACAGCGGCGATGGCCAGGAACCAAAAATTCTGCTTTTCCAACTGAAGCAGTTTAAAACTGATAAAAAAGAGTCCGAAATAAAGGCTGATGAGCTTTATAAAATCTGTGCGGGCGAGGTCGTAAGCAAATGAAAAGTAAAAAGCTATTCCTGTAAGAAGGAGCAGAAGCGGAAACTTATGGTATTTTAGAGATTGCAGGTCCATCTGGTTTTTTTCCAGACCTCACAGGTTTCCAAAACCTGTGAGATCTATGGAATTTGTATCGATTTAAAAACCACGAATCCAAAGCCTGCAAAGAGCATTAAATGAAAAATTAATAGTCCGAAATCATTGAGTGCAAAAGCACTGTAAATAGCAAAACCAAAATAGAGAAACAGCAGGAACTCGATAATTAAATTTGCTGAAATTTTTTTCCTGATGTATTTATTGCTCTGGATTGTAGACTTAAGCGAATCGAGGTTAAACTTTGGGGTTCTTATAAAAGCTGATTTTTTCCCGAGATGGCCTTCCAAAACCGCAATTGAGTTGTGCAAAGAGAATCCCATAGCAACAGAAAAGAAGGTAAAAAACATCCCAACAAATCCAAAAAAGCTTTTAATTCCTCTTCCGTGGATTTTTGAATAGGCCACGTAATAACAAAAGAAGAAAATAACAGTGCTAACCGCAAAGAAAGCGATAACGTTAAAAAACCAGCTAAACTGCGGATTGCTATTTTTAATAAAAAGGACAGGAACACTTAATACGGCCAAAAAAAGAACGATCAGGAACATACTGGAATTCAATAAATGGAAGAATGCGTGGAATTTAGTTCTTCCCGAAACCGTTTTGCTTTTGAAAATTTTCCAGTAGTTTTTTCTGAAATTCTCGGCGGCACCTTTATTCCAGCGGAATTGCTGGGATTTTGCTGCACTCATTACCACGGGGAGTTCGGCAGGGGTTTCAACTTCTTCAAGATATTTGAATTTCCAGTTCTTAAGTTGCGCTCTGTAACTTAAATCCAGGTCTTCGGTAAGCGTATCGCCACTCCAGTTTCCGGCTTCCAGGATGCAGCGTTTTCGCCAGATTCCGGCGGTCCCGTTAAAGTTTATGAAATGATTCCCAAAGTTTCGGCCGGTTTGTTCCAGGATAAAATGGAAGTCGAGCGCAAAAGCCTGGATTTTCGTAAGTATAGAATAGTCACGATTCAAATGTCCCCAGCGGGTTTGTACCACCCCAATTTTGGGATCCTTAAAATGCGGAACGGTTTTAAGAAGCCAATTTTTTTTCGGCATAAAATCTGAATCAAAAATGGCGATAAATTCTCCTTTTGCGATTTCCAGCCCCTCTTTTAAAGCTCCGGCTTTAAATCCGGTACGATTTGTACGGGTAATGTGCTTAATATCGAGTCCTTTTTTTTGCAGTTTTCGAACAATTTCAGCAGTTTTTGCTAAAGATTCGTCGGTGGAATCGTCCAGAACCTGGATTTCAAGTTTTTCTGAAGGATATTCAATTTCAGCTATATTCTTCAGAAGACGTTCTACAACGTACATTTCATTATAAAGCGGGAGTTGAATGGTTACAAACGGAATCTCTTCAGTATTGGAAAAATCAAATACTTCAGATTCATCTACCGTTTTTATTGCTTTCAGATAATTCAGCAGTAACTGAAGCTGCGAAATGCTGTAAAAGAAAATGAGCAGCAGTGCCAGTGTATAAAGGATGATAATTGCCAAATCCATTACTTGAAGCTATATTTAAAAATCCAACTTAAAATTTTTACTCCTGCAAAGATAGCACCTTTCACGGTCCCTGAAACTTTTGAAATGCCAATGCGGTTTTTATAGTGTACAGGAATTTCGGTATAAGAAAGGTTTTGCCGGAGTGCTTTTAGCTGCATTTCTATGGTCCAGCCATAAGTTTTGTCCTGCATCTTCAGAGCCAGAAGCTTATTATATTTTATTGCCCGGAATGGCCCAAGATCTGTAAATTTTGCATTGAAGAAAAGCTTCATTAGGGAGGTAGCGAGCCAGTTTCCAAAGATTTGCGGAAATGTCATCGCACCTTTTTCACGCCACTTTTTGACTCTTGCACCAACCACAAAATCTACATTTTCTTCTATAACAGGCTTGACGATATTTGCCAATTCTGAAGGATAATCGCTGTAATCGCCATCTAAAAAAACCACAATATCGGGTTTCCTGAGCCTGTCGAAGGACTGTTTTTTAATATATTCCATGCCTTTCAGACAGGCATAGCCGTAACCCTTCTTTTTTTCTGAAATTACAGTGGCCCCGGCGGATTTTGCGTTCTTTTTGGTATCATCTGTAGAGTTATTGCTCACCACAATTACTTCATCTACAAACCCGGGCACCTCGGCGACTACTTTCCCTATAGAGGCTTCTTCGTTGTAGGCAGGAATAATAACTTTAATCAGGTGAGGCATCAAAAATGGCAATTTTCGGCATTATATATAAAACCATGCAGCAATTTTCAGCAAATAAAAGGTTTTAGTGCCAGATTACCTGCTTTTTTGATTGATCAAATCCATAAGGTCTACGTCGTTTCCTAAAAGGACTTCTTCAGAATTAATGCGGCCATCCTGAGGTCCGTTTTCAAGCTTTAGGACTCCACGTGGGCAAACAGCAGAGCAAATCCCGCAGCCTACACAGCTGGAACGAACTATGTTTTCTCCTTTTTGAGCATAGGCCCTAACGTCTATTCCCATTTCGCAGTAAGTAGAGCAATTTCCGCAGGAAATACACTGTCCGCCGTTGGTAGTGATCCTGAAACGGGAAAATAACCGCTGCTGCATTCCTAAAACTGCGGCCATTGGGCAGCCAAAACGACACCAGACGCGATTGCCGAAAATTGGATAAAACCCCACACCAATAACCCCCGAGAAAACAGCGCCTATTAAAAATCCGTACCACTCGCGCAGTTGCCCTCCATGGAAAAAGAAGATATTACTATTGCCGCTAAAATAATTGATGCTGATAATTGCCAAAATCACCACGAGGAAGCCTACAGCGGCATATTTGGCATCTTTGGCCAGTTGATCCCTTTTAAAGATCATAATAAGTGCGAACAGAAGCGTAAGAAATCCCGCCGATCCCCAAAGAAAAACATCTCTGGTAAGCCATGTTTCTGAAGGGTTTTCACTTAAAAAACTATACACGACCGCGATGGTCATTACCACAACAAACACTAAGACACTGTGAATGATCCAACGTTCAAACTTCCAGGAAGACAGTGATTTGTCTGAAAGGTGACGGTAAGGATCGCCGGCAGTTTCTGCGAGCCCGCCACAGCCGCAAACCCATGAACAATACCAGCGTTTGCCATATTTGTAGGTAAGGATGGGGGTAATTATAAATACAGAAGCAACCCCGAAGAAAAGCATAAATAAACCTACATTTCCTGCGGAAAAAAATCCTTCCAGCTTATAATCTGCAAAAAGATCGTAATTAAGCGGCCAGATGTTGGCCGGATTAAAATACGGCTGATTTAACCGCATCAGGATTTCCGGAATTAGAAACGCAAAACCAAGCTGAAAGAACATAACAGAAAAGGTACGCAGTACTTCGTAGCGGTTGTGGCGGTATTTCAGAATAAATTTATAGCCAAAAACCAAAATTGCCAAAGTATAGAGTGTTCCGTAAACAAACCACTGGCTGGCGGGTTGGCCGCTAATTAGCTGACTTAAAGGATCAAAAAGAGCTACGACTCCTGTATTTTCACCGTCAGCATTTAATCCGAGATATTGCGGAAACCAGTAGAGCACGATGTAAAAGATAGTTAATCCCAGGCCGAGAACCCAGGCCCAGAGTCCGCGGGAAGTGAGCGGCTTAAACCAGAGTCCGTCGTTTTTTATTCCGGCATGTTTGCCGAGATAAGCATCATTGGCAAAAATAATTGTGCCGGTTGCAATAAGCCCAATAGCTAAACTCAGAAAGAGGGTTTTGTTGGGGAAATTAACGTTGAAAACCGCCAGCAGGAGAATAAACAAACCGGTAAGCCCTATTCCCGAAGCCACCTTTTGGGTAGTGGAAATAGTTTCCGGCGGTTCTCCCGTGAGGGCCATATTGTGATGTATTTTGTCGCTCATTGTTTTTTTTAGTTTATTATGCCTTCACCAACTCATTCTTAAAACTTCGAAAAATCTCCTTCTCATGCCGGGTATAAAACTCAGGATCAAAATTAGCCTCTTTAAGGTTAGCCAGGACATAGCCAATGCTCCTTTTTTCATTTAACCAGCGGTCAAAAACTTCATGACGCATCCTTATTCCGAAGGTATTTATCCCGAGAAACTGACTGGTTTCGGTGTCAAAAGCAATCGTAATTGCTTTCGTGTTGTCTTTATGCTGCCAGTGAAAATGCTGTTCCTTTTCTTTAGGTTCAGCCCAGACCCAGCCATAAGTTTGGTATTCAATGTCAAAAAATTTAGCGCTGTTAAACCAGTTTCCGGGATTATATTTTATCCTGTTCCCCGTCAGCGTCTGTGCAAGCGTTTCGCCCATCATCCTTCCGGTATACCAGACGGCTTCCACAGCTTTTCGCTGGCCAATGACTTCCCGTTGCTGCGCACAATCACCAATGGCGTAAACATGGGGAATGTTGGTTTCTAAATAATTATTTACTAAAATTCCTTTGTCTATTTCCAACCCTGTATCCCGCAAAAAGTCGATATTCGGTTTTACGCCGGCGCAAAGGCCTACAAGCTGACATTCAATTTCTTCCCCGCTTTTAGTGGTGACTGCTCGTACTTGTCCATTTTCGTCCGGCAGGATTTTATCCAATTCGGTTTTATGGCGCAAAGTTACTCCGTGGGATGCGATATGATCAGAAATCATTTTCGCGTTGTTAGCAGGTAGGACGTTTCCCCAAAAAGCTTTTTCACGTATTAAAATAGTCACTTCAATTTTCCTGGTGCGCAGCATTTCTGCCAGTTCAACAGCAATTAATCCGCCGCCTATAATGACCGCATGCTTGCATTGTGCTGAGTTTTTTTCGAGTAATTCAAGATCCTGTTTAGTTACCAATCCCTGCACGCCCTGCAGATTTTCTCCCTCCCAACCGTATTTGTTGTAGACAGAGCCGGTGGCAAGAACAAGTTTGTCATAGCGCAAAGAACTTCCAGAGGAGAACTGTAATTTTTTGGAATCGAAATCTACTTTCTCTACTCGCGCCGATTTTAAATTGATCCTGTTTTTCTCCCAAAACCAGTCGGCGTAAGGCTCCAGGTGTTCCCATCTCATATGCCCCATATAGACATACATAAGCGCCGTACGCGAAAAAAAATATTCGTTTTCGTCAGAAATAACGGTGATTTCCTTCTGAGAGTGCTTCCTTATATGCCTGGCTGCAGTAATCCCCGAAATTCCATTACCTATTATGACGATGTGCTCCATATTTTTTATAGTTTGAGGAGGTTTAAAGGATGGTTCGATTCTTGAAAGTATAAAAAATTAGACGCAAAAGTTCGAATAACCTTAATTTTAAGATTTGATGAAGCATTTAACCTTTTTGATCCTGCTGTTTTCCGCAGTTCTTTCAGCGCAAGATACATCCGAATTTTTTACAAAAGCCGACAATTTTTTTCAGAATTATGTTGAAGACGGCAAGGTGAAATACGGCGAAATTAAAGAAAATCCTGAAGACCTCCATCAGCTGCTCAACCTTGCGAAACGTTTTAAGGCCAATCCTGAAGAGGAGGAGGTCTATAAAGCTTTCTGGACCAATGCTTATAATCTTTCGGTGATAGACGGTATTGTAAAAGAATATCCGGTTAAATCTCCGCTGGACATCGAAGGTTTTTTTGATAAGCAGCCACATAGCCTCGCATTACAATCTGTTACGCTGGATCAAATTGAACACGAATTGCTTTTTGGAAATTTTCCTTCAGAAGAACGTTTTCATTTTGCTTTGGTTTGTGCCGCAAAAAGTTGTCCGCCCTTAATTTCTGAAGCTTATAAGCCGGAAACCTTAGAGCAGCAACTTCAGGAGCAGACTATAAAAACTTTAAACGATCCCGCCTTTATTAAAGTAAGGGAAGGTGAAGTATTGCTTTCGGAAATATTTAAGTGGTACAAAGAGGATTTTACAAAGGACGGAAAAAGCTTTATTCAGTACATAAATCAATTCCGGACAAGCAAAATTTCCGAAAGAAAGAATACCGGGTTTTATGAATATAACTGGGAATTGAATGATTTTTAAAATTGCAAAAGTTAATTCTGATCACCAATTGTATCAAGGTTGACTTACATGAATTTAAACCTGACAGGTTTCGAAAACCTGTCAGGTTTGACTACGGTTAGTTACTCAAAAGTAATTGCTTTTAATACCTCAATATTTATCGTTTTGGAATTGCGATGAACAAACTCAAAGTTACTTTTATTGTCAAACAAATTCATGACTTCTGCTCTTGCCAAAGAAGTTACTTTAACGCTTAAAAGAGATGAAAAAGAAGAATAAGGATAATCCTGAAAATCATCAATTAGATTATGTGCTTCAGGATTGAGGTGAATGTAGACTATTAGGTGTTTCAGATAATCTTCATTCGTTACTCTTTTTCGTTTGAATGGTCGCTGAAAGAGACTTCCGGTTCTGTTATACTTTTTATTTAAGGCTTTTGTATATGCATTGAAAAGGTTCGAAAAGTTCTTTGATGGATGTATAGCTTCTTCTTTAATTCTCACCAGAATATGAAAGTGATTTGTGAGCAGGCAGTAGGAATAAACATCCGCAGCAGGTATAATGTGCTTTTTTAAAAGTTTTAGAAAATGAGAATAGTTTTCTTTTTCAAGAAAAACATCCTGTTTATCATTTCCCCTATTGTAGATGTGGTAGAAGAAATCATTTTCGAGTTTATCCATTTAGCTTCATAATTTTGTGATCATTACAATTGTAATTTAAATAAAAATCGTTTATACAACACATTATTTTGATATTCAGATGTTTAAACCTGACAGGTTTCGAAAACCTGTCAGGTTTGAGGTGCTAATCAAAAACTAAATAGGTCTAAGGAATGAAAACCACTAACAACAACCTCCGCCATCATAATGGAAAGTAGAATCGCTGATAAAAATATCATTCCTGTTTAAATCTGCCAGTGCTGCCGCTGTCTTGTCACAAACTGCCAATGGCTGGTTTTTCAACAATACATGGCCTTTTTTGTCATCAAAGTAATCCTCGTCTCCGTAATAAATTGCAGCTTTTCCAGTAAAAACACAAGGTCCGTCTTCTGGCATAGGGTCTTTAATAGCCGCTACTTCAACAGATTCTATATAAATTAACTCCTCTGTAGGATAATGTTTAGGATCGAGAATGCGATAAGGTTTTCTTGCACGTATTTCTATAGTCCCGAAGCCCACATCTGTCAGCGCTTTTATATACTCTTTAAGCGGAAGTGAGCCGCTAAGGCATAAAGCCCTTAAACGCTCGTCATTCCGCAGTTCGTCATTCATTAGCTGTTCGCAGGTAGGATCGCTCATTACCAATCTGCCATGCGGTTTTAACACACGGTACATTTCTTCCAGCGCTTTTTTAAGATCTTCGGTTTTAAAAATATTGAAGAGACAATTTTGGGCGGCAACGTCTATAGAATTGTCCGCCACTGGTAAATCCAGCGCATCACCCTTTTTCAGTTCTACAAAATCACTTTTAAACCAATTATTCTGAAGTTCGGCTTCTTCGAAATTTTTCCGGGAAGCCTCAAGCATTTCATCTACAGAATCCACTCCAATAACACCGACATTTTTTCTGGAAAAATAGGCGAATTGAAGCAGTTCCATTCCGCCGCCAACACCAACATATAAAATCTTTGGGTTGTTGGAAAGATCACGGGGATGAACCGTACTGCCACAGCCGTAATTCATCTCCTGCATGATCTTCGGGATTTTTAATCCGGGTAGTTCCCAAATGGGATTTGTAGTGCAACATAGCCCAACATCTGGAGTAAGTGCAGCATCGCGGTATACATTTCGGGTGGTTTCCAGGTAACTCATTTCTTATAAATCTTTTATTACTTCCCTAAAAAGGCTAATCATGTTAGGTTCGGCTTTTTCGGCCATAGCAATGATATCCTGGATGTTCACCGGCTCCAGGTTGTCGGGATCTCCTTCATCTGTAATTACAGAAACTGCCGAAACCGGAATTTTAAGGTGATTTGCCACAATAACCTCAGGAACGGTGCTCATCCCCACGGCATCTGCACCAATAATTTTAAGGTAGCGATATTCTGCTTTCGTTTCAAGTTGCGGACCAAGCACCGAGGCATAAACTCCTTTGTGCAGGGTAATATTGTTCTTTTTAGAAGCTTCTTCTAAAGCTTTGTTCATCACGGGATCGTAGGGCTGGCTCATATCTACAAACCTTTCTCCCAAATGCTCCACACCGTAAAAGGCGAGGGGAGAACCACCCAAAAGGTTAAGATGATCTTCAATAAGCATAATTTCACCTTTTTTAAAGTTAAGGTTTATAGATCCCGCAGCGTTAGAAACCAATAATTTCTGAATACCCAAATGCTTCATTACCCTCACAGGATAAGTCACGTCCTGCAGCGTATAACCTTCGTATAAATGGAAACGCCCCTGCATAACCACTACTTTTTTCCCTTCCAGGCTTCCGTAGATAAGTTTTCCTTTGTGGAATTCTACCGTCGCAGTAGGGAAATAGGGAATATGGTTGTAGCTCACTTCGGCTTCTATTTCAATTTCCTCAATTAATTTTCCCAGGCCTGTGCCAAGGATAATTCCTACTTCCGGAGCAGCAAATCCGCGGGAAATAAGAAAGTCTGTAGATTCTTTTATTTGTTTTATCATAATGCTGTTATTTCAGAAATTGCTGAAAAGCCGGATGATCTTTAATATCCTCGAAAGTATCGACATCATTCCTGGACTTAAGCAATTTTACCTGATAGTCTTGTAGATTTTTTAATGTGTCCTGAAGAACAGAACTTGTTCCCCATTTTTTATTCTTGAATAATGCTGAATTTAGGCTTTTCATCCCTAAAAAATAATAACCGCCATCTTGTGCCGGTCCTATTACATACTCATTCTTCTGAAGCTCAAAGAAAGCTTCTTCCAAATCTTTTTGCTGAATGTCGAACAAATCACTACCGATAATTGCAATTTTTCGATATCCATCCTGAAAACCTTCTTCAAAAGCATTTTCCATGCGCTCACCTAAAGAACTGCCTTTTTGAAGCTTTTTTTCGAAAAAAGAAGTATCCCAAACGTCATTTTTCTGAATTTCTTCGGAATAATAGACTCTTTTGGTGATTTTTAGCTCTTTTGTAACCGAAATTGTCTGCTTCAGAAGAAATTTATAGATTTCCAGAGCAATTTTGGCGCCGGTGTCCTTTGCCAGCCGGGTTTTTACTTTCCCCAGCTCCGGATTCCGGGTGAAAATGAGGAGTAAGTTGTCTTTTGAATCTTTCTGCATCGAAAATTGCCATTTTTAGGCCACTGTTCCCTGGCAACTGCTCCCTGCCCCGGCCGTACAACCGTAACAATGCTGGGAAATTAGAATTTCTCTGTTGTTAAGCAAGTCTTCGTTATAATCGCTGATGTGCTTCACTTTGCTGTTCACCTTTAAATCCAGCATTTGGTTAAAATCGCAGTCATAGAGCCAGCCGTCCCAACTTATGGAAATGGTATTGGTGCACATTACATTTTCTACAGCTGCAGGATTGTAGGCTTCCACCAGGGCATACATGTAATCTTCATAATTTTCTGAAGCTATTAAAAACTCCAGGAACCGGCTTATTGGCAGATTGGTAATAGCAAAGAGGCTATTAAAGTCAATATCGAAATCCTTTTTAAGGGCAGTTTTGAAATTCCGTTCCATCGCCTGCTGATTTGTAGGTAAAAATGCTCCGGAAGGATTGTAAACAAGGTCTAATTTTAAGCCTGTACCTTCCTGCGCATAACCAACCTTGTTGAGCATTTGTAAAGCTTTTATCGATTTGTCAAAAACTCCGCTGCCGCGTTGTTTGTCGGTTTTCTCCTTTTTATAGAAGGGCAGGGAAGAGATCACATGAACGTTATGCTTTTTAAAAAAGTTGGGTAAGTCGTGGAATTTCTTATTAGCGAGTATAATTGTAAGATTGGAACGTACAATAAAATCCTTAATTCCGGCTTTTGACGCTTCTTCCACGAACCAGCGAAAATTAGGGTTCATTTCGGGAGCGCCACCAGTTAAATCCAATGTATGTGCCCCGGTTGTTTTAATTACTTCCAGGCATTGCTGCATTGTGTCTACCGTCATAATCTCCTTACGATCTGGCCCCGCATCTACATGGCAATGCGAACAAACCTGATTACACATATACCCCAGATTAAGCTGAAGGATTTCCAGCTTTTTGGGTTTTAAAGGAAGTTTGTTGCTTTCTGCAATTTTATCTTTAAACCGCGGAAGTTCCCCATCTTTAAAAATTCCGTTGCTTAGAAATTCCAATTGTTTTACAGGACTGGAGAGATCGTCTCCTCTTACTTTTAGTGATTTTAAAGGCATACAGGATCAGTCAGTTACTTAAAAATAAAAGTGTTCAGTGTAATTCAGACGAATAACTTCAGTAGAAATTACATACTAAGTTTCTTGTACTTATTCATCATTTGGACCCCATGCACAAGTGTGGCCCCGCTTTCTATAGCAGCTCCTGCGTGTACGGCTTCCATCATTTCTTCTTTTGTAATTCCCCGTTGCAGCCCGTCTTTTGTATAAGCGTCTATACAATAAGGACATTTAACCACGTGGGAGACGGCAAGGGCTATAAGAGATTTTTCCCGGGCGGTAAGGGCTCCTTCTTCAAAAACTTTTCCGTAGTAATCAAAAAATTTAGATCCCAGTTCTTCGCTCCATTCTGTAATTTCTCCAAACTTTCTTAAATCTGCCGGATCGTAATAGGTTTTAGCCATATCTTCTTTTTGGAATAAATATAAAGGTTTATATGGAGCTCTTCGAAAAAGTGATAAGAAAAGCAACCGAATTAGCCAATTATACCTGCAAAAACGAGGATGAGAAGCACGACAACTACCAGAACAATAACTAAACCTATAATTTTTATATTACTGCTGGAGCGATTTACTTCGGTAGATTGATTTCGCTCATGTTTTTTGTCATCACGATCTGTAGGATAAGGTGCAGAATTTTTATCTTTTGTGCTCATGCTAATTTAAATTTCATTTTACCTGAAGTTAATTAAAAATAGGGAACTTTAAAAGAAGGTATAGTTTTAGAAATTAGAAGCATAATGGGAATTAACGATAATTAGGAAAAGAAAGAATAAGAATGAACTTTTTAGGAAATAAAATTTAAGGCTGGAAAGATCTCTTTTTTTTTATTAATGCTTTTGATTACCTTCCCGATGAGAATGTAAGAAACCACCAGAACAACAACCAATTAAATCATTAATAACATGTAAGCCAAAGGAATAGGTGTTGAGTTTAAAAGCAGAAGAAAATAATTTACCGCCTGAATTCTGCATTTATTCAGCCAAAAATCTCATATTAGTTAATATTAATTACGGTGGTTCGAGCTAGTTTTAGTTCATATGTCTTTAAAAGCCAAATGTTAAAAATTTAAGATCTTTTAAGCTTTAAATAACGTTTTTCCAACTAGTATTGTTCTATTAGGAATAAACTCTTCATAGAATTCCCGTAAGTGTTAGCAAGTATTAAATTTACATTTCAATCTCAGAAAAAACAATAGCTTAACAATTAAAAAAGGCTTACGGTGACCTTTAAATAAGTGGCTTGGCCTCATAGAAATGAGAATAGACGTTAAAACTTTACCTGTACATGAAATTATCCAGGATATAGCAGAATCTATTAATGCTTCTACAAAAAACGGAAGTGGAGAAATCACCCTCGA
The DNA here is from genome assembly GCF_031846505.1 of Autumnicola edwardsiae. Classification (NCBI taxonomy): domain Bacteria; kingdom Pseudomonadati; phylum Bacteroidota; class Flavobacteriia; order Flavobacteriales; family Flavobacteriaceae; genus Autumnicola; species Autumnicola edwardsiae. The sequence goes on along the minus strand of NZ_JAVRHP010000032.1, from coordinate 11,829 downwards.
AATCCCTGAGGCACTTGGTGAGGGATTCATCAGGGGCGCTAGTTTTGAATCCGGCATAGGGCTTATTTCCTATAACTGTAAATTTTATGAGGATGTTCAAATATGCTTTTCCTTAAATACGGTACATCCTTTAAAATTCATTTTTTGCTCAGAAGGTAGCGTAGGGCACACTTTTCAGGATTCTGAAAGGATACATACTATAGATACCTACCAAAATATAATTGTTTCCAGTAGTGGCTATAATGGGCACGTTCTACATTTTAAGGCTAATCAGCGAACACATGTTTCCAGTCTCGAAATTATAAGATCTGTTTTTAGCCGCAGACCAAACCACGATTTTAAGGATCTTGATCCTACACTAACGAACATTTTTAAAGATGAGGTAGCCGGTCAGCAATTTTTCTATCAGGGGAATTACAGTATAAAGGCGGCAGATCTTATGGACGAGATAAACCAAAAAAGTTTTTCTGGGTTTCTGCGTTCCATTTTTTTGGAAGCAAAGGCCTTTGAAATGTTGGTTATTCAGATTTCACAGTACCATGATGATGAAGATGAAGATAGGTTGCCGCAGATTTTACGAAAATCAGATATTGATAAAGTAGACTATGTCGCAAAAAGGATACAGGGGGATCTTGGCAGTAATTTAACGGTAGAAGCGCTGGCCAAAGAAGCCGGAACAAATGTAAATAAACTTCAGGAAGGATTTAAGCATGTATACAATCTTACTGTAAATAAGTATATGCAGCATATTAAGCTGGAAGCAGCAAAGGAAATGCTCATGAATTCTGAAAAAAATATCTCTGAGATCGTTGTTGCAATAGGCCTTAATAACAGAAGTTATTTTTCTAAGATATTTAAGGAGAAATACGGCGTAAACCCGAAATATTTTCTGAAGACAAGGAGAAGGCAGGATTAATTTTGCTTCTGCAGGTTGAAAATTGTCATTTTTAGCTTTGCACTTTTTTTCCGAATATAATACTGATACGATCAGGCTAAAAAATAAAAACCCGCTTCTTTTACTGAAGCGGGTTTAAAATTATTTTCTGTGGCCGTGCCACTACATCATTCCTGGCATTCCACCGCCCATTCCGCCTGGCATTCCACCGCCACCGGCGTTATCTTCAGGAAGGTCGATCAAAGCACATTCGGTAGTAAGGATCATTCCGGCAACAGATGCAGCATTTTCAAGCGCTACTCTGGTTACTTTCTTAGGATCGATAATACCTGCTTTAAGCATATCTACATAAGTTTCAGATTTTGCATCATAACCATAGTTACCTTCACCTTCCAGTACTTTGTTAATCACAACAGAACCTTCACCACCTGCGTTTTGAACAATTGTTCTAAGTGGGGACTCAATTGCACGGCTTACTATTTGTACTCCGGTACCTTCATCTGTATTCACGACTTCAATGTTGGCAAGTACTGCTTTTGCGCGTACAAGGGCAACACCACCACCGGCAACAATTCCTTCTTCCACAGCCGCACGGGTTGCGTGAAGGGCATCGTCTACACGGTCTTTTTTCTCTTTCATTTCAACTTCAGAAGCAGCACCTACATAAAGTACAGCAACACCACCGGCAAGTTTAGCCAGACGCTCCTGTAATTTTTCTCTGTCATAATCTGAAGTAGTAGACTCAATTTGAGATTTAATCTGGCTCACACGAGCTTTAATAGCTTCGTTGTCTCCTGCGCCGTTTACAACCGTAGTATTATCCTTATCGATAGCTACTTTTTCTGCAGTACCCAACTGGTCGATAGTTGCATTTTCTAAAGTAAAGCCTCTTTCTTCAGAAATTACAGTTCCACCTGTAAGGATAGCAATATCTTCAAGCATTGCTTTTCTGCGGTCTCCAAATCCTGGTGCTTTTACAGCAGCAATTTTTAAAGATCCTCTTAATTTATTTACTACCAACGTAGCAAGAGCTTCGCCGTCTACATCTTCAGCAATAATTAAAAGAGGTTTTCCAGATTGTGCTACCGGTTCCAATACAGGAAGAAGATCTTTCATTGCAGATATCTTCTTGTCGTAAATAAGGATGTACGGGTCTTCCAGATCAGCAGTCATTTTTTCGCTGTTGGTCACAAAGTAAGGAGAAAGATATCCTCTGTCAAACTGCATTCCCTCAACAACATCCACATAAGTTTCAGTTCCTTTAGCTTCTTCAACAGTAATAACACCTTCTTTTCCTACTTTTCCAAAAGCTTCGGCGATTAGCTCCCCAATAAGTTCGTCGTTGTTCGCAGAAATTGAAGCAACCTGTTTAATCATTTCTGAAGAATCACCTACAGTTTGAGTTTGTTCTTTAAGGTTTGCAGTTAAAGCTTCAACAGCCTTATCGATTCCTCTTTTAAGATCCATAGGGTTTGCACCGGCAGCAACGTTTTTAAGGCCTTCTTTTACAATAGCCTGGGCAAGAACGGTTGCAGTGGTAGTACCATCACCCGCAAGATCGTTGGTCTTGGAAGCAACTTCCTTAACCATCTGGGCTCCCATATTTTCTATTGGGTCTTCAAGTTCAATCTCTTTTGCTACAGTAACACCATCTTTTGTAACAGTTGGTGCACCAAAGGATTTACTAATAATCACGTTACGGCCTTTAGGACCTAAAGTAACTTTTACTGCATTTGCAAGAGCATCCACACCACGCTTAATTCCGTCACGTGCCTGAATGTCAAATTTTATATCTTTTGCCATTTTCTAAAAATTTTTATCCTGAATTTTCAGGACTAATTGGTTAATCATTAAAGTTTTTCTGAAAAATAAAAAGAGCTTATACTATTGCCAGTATATCGTCTTCTCTCATAATTAGGTAATCTGTACCTTCAAGCTTAAGCTCGGTACCGGAGTACTTGCCATAAAGAACCATATCCCCAACATTTACGGTCATCTCGTGATCCTTTGTTCCTTTACCTACGGCCACAACTTTACCTCTTTGCGGTTTTTCCTTTGCGGTTTCCGGAATGTAAATTCCTGAAGCAGTTTGTGTTTCAGCTGCTGCAGGCTCAATAAGAACTCTGTCTGAGAGCGGTTTAATGTTTAGTCCCATTTTTAATATTATTTAGGTTAATTAATTTTTTAACTCGACTGTGGTTATTTCGAAAATTGTGCCACTACATAAAAACTGACATTTGGCAAAAAAAAATGCCAGCTTGTCATAAGCTGGCATTTTATTCTATGAAACGAGATGGTATGTTACTCGTTATTTGTTTCTGGCTGTTGTACGGGTTGCGGTACATTCATCTCAACATCTGTATCGCTTTCAAAAACTCCGGTAGATCCGGCACCGTCGTCCATAATAGTTACATTGGAAAGTAAAATAAGGACAAGTAATAAAGTAGCAAGGGTCCATGTGCTTTTATCTAAAAAGTCATTGGTCTTCTTTACGCCACCTACCTGCTGTCCGCCGCCTCCAAAGGAAGAAGAAAGTCCGCCTCCTTTAGGATTCTGTACCATAATTACCACGATTAGCAAAAATGCTACTATAACTATTAAGGCTAAAAAAATTGTGAATGTGCTCATTCTTAGTCAGTATTATTTTCTTGTAATTTCTCGATTGCCCGAATTTGGTCTGCAAAGAAACCACTTTTTTCGGGATTTTTCAAAATTAATATTTTGTAAGCCTGTATGGCTTTTTTGTAGTTCTTTTGTTCCAGATAAACCTTGGCTAAAGTCTCTGTCATCAAGGCTTCGGGGGTAACAGCGTTCCTTTCTGCCAAATTGGTTTTATTGGCAGTTTTTCCCGGCTTTATCTTTGGGCTTTTAGAAATAAACTCGTCTATAAGATCAAACTTTTTCGATTGTGGATTTTTATTTTCCTTTTGATCTTTGTCATTTGTTTTTTCTTCGGAAGAAGTCTCTCTTTCAATGGATTTTGCAGAAGTTAACCTGAGCCATTCTGAAAAAGAGTGCGATTCTGAAGCATTAAAGTCTAAAGGTTCTCCTATTTTCAGCTCTTCTTCTTCCGGAGAACTGTTGGCCGATAATTGCCTATTTTCGGGTGTCTCTTTAATTTCCGGTTTTTCAAATAAAGCAGGATCCATCACTCTTTCAGATTCCGATTGCTTCATTTTTATGGCATCGTCTATAGCCATACTCCTTTTGCCGTGCACCTCTTCAGCTTCAAAGACTGTAATTTCTTTCAGCCTTTTTTCCTGATCTTTAATCTGCTCTGCAATCTGGTTCTGATTAAATTCCGGAGAGGTAATAAAATCGAACAGCACGCTCCTGTCTGTAGTATAAGCTGCAGTTTTTTTTAAAGCCGCATTATAGCTAAAAGAGCGGTTTTCTTTAAGTCCTTTTAACCGGAGAGCCCGTGCCGCCTGGAAATAAGGATACTTTAGAAGGATTTTTTCCAGTTCGGCAGTATGTTCACGGGTTGCGTTGCCGGGGTGCTGCAGTAAATATGTAAAATCCTTTAAATCCATTACCAGTCGGTCAAAGCGGCATTAAAGATATCCTGGGTGATACGTGTAAAAATTTCGTCCAGGGCAGTTTCCAGGTCTCCGCCCACTAATTGTGTGGTAGCGGGATAATCATAATAAAAAGAGAAAACACGCTCAAAGTCCTTTTCGGGATCCAGTGTATTATAATACCTCACATTAATGGCAATTGTAAGCCGGTTTTGAGCGGCTGTGTTATTTGCGGTGGACGTCATGGGGGCCACGTAATAATCCACAATTTCGCCCTCAAAAATTAGATCTGCATTTTCATTGGCCAGGCTTAAGTTTGTCTGATTCTGAATTAAATCCTGAAGTGACAGCGTAAAAAGCCTGTCAATCCCCGGCTCCACAAGATCTGCCTGGTTCTGAAAGAAATTGACCTGAAAGGATTCTGCATCTCCCGTGTCCGCGCCTGTAAAGGAATAAATTCCGCAGGACTGAAGACTCAGCAGTAAAACCGAGCAGAGAAGGATGGTGATTTTTTTCATAAATTTTCGTGCTAATAGTGCCTTTCTAAATCAGGCAACTTAATTTAACCTTTAATCAGAGATCGTATTGCTTTATTTTTCGATATAGCGTTCTTTCGCTAATTCCCAATTCTTCGGCTGCAGCTTTTCTTTTTCCGCCGTGCCGTTCGAGGGATTTTTTGATTAATTCCAATTCTTTATCCTGCAAAGAAAGTGTTTCTTCTTCTTCAATTTCTTCGGCAAAATAATATTTATCCCGAGCTTCCTGAAGTTCAGATTTAGGGCTGTTCTGCGGAATTTGCAAAACCTCCATTCTTTCATTCTCCAATTCTTCGGCGTCTATATCTTCTTCGTCTTCACCATATATCTTCTGAATGAGTCCTTCATTCTCGTCCTGGACCTTTTTGGAATCTCCGTTTTCCATCAATTTCAGGGTAAGCTTTTTAAGATCATTCAGGTCATTTTTCATATCAAAAAGAACTTTATAAAGAATTTCCCTTTCGTTACTAAAATCACCCTCTTTCCTTTTTTCTGAAATAATCGCGGGCAAGTTACTGCCAATGTTGGGTAAATAATGCTTTAAATCTTCAGCATTTATGCTTCGTTTTTGCTCAAGCACAGAAATTTGCTCAGCAATGTTTCGAAGCTGACGAATGTTACCTCCCCAGCGGTATTTCAGTAACAGATCTACGGCATCATCTTCCAGTCTGATTGTTGGCATCTTATATTTAAGCGCAAAATCTGCAGCAAATTTCCTGAAGAGCAAATGGATATCACCTTTTCGCTCCCTTAGTGGCGGCAGATTAATTTCTACCGTGCTTAAACGATAATACAAATCCTCCCGGAATTTCTCCTTCTTTATAGACTCGAACATATTTATATTGGTAGCTGCAACTATTCTAACATCTGTCTTTTGCACCTTCGAAGACCCTACCTTTATAAATTCTCCGTTTTCCAGAACCCTAAGAAGCCTTACCTGGGTAGGAAGTGGTAATTCCCCTACTTCATCCAGAAAAATTGTTCCACCATCGGCAACTTCAAAATAGCCGCTACGAGTTTGGGTGGCACCTGTAAAAGCGCCTTTCTCGTGCCCAAAAAGTTCACTATCTATAGTTCCTTCAGGAATTGCACCACAGTTAACGGCAATATATTTTCCGTGCTTTCTATGAGACAGGGAGTGGATTATCTTAGGGATACTTTCTTTACCCACACCGCTTTCGCCAGTTACCAAAACGGAGATATCTGTTGGGGCAACCTGGATGGCCTTTTCTACAGAGCGGTTCACTTTTGGATCGTCTCCTATAATCCCGAACCTTTGTTTTGTTGCTTGTACCGATTCCATAACCTAGCTTCCGAAAGGGAGATTAATAGCCCGCTTGCCCCCTAAGGGGGAAATAAGAGCTGTGTGATTTAAAAAGTTGAAAAAAATATAACAGGTCATTTTTTACAAATTTATATTCGATTATTTTATTGTTGCCTCAATTCCCTCTTCGGGAGTCAGGTGGCTGTACCCCACGGCTTCGCCAATTAAGGTGGCGCTGGTGCAGTCACTAATTTTTACATTTACAAAATCACCTACCTTGTAATTTTCCTTCGGGAAAACGGCTACTGTACTTTGCTGTGTTCTTCCGCTCCAGTGAGCATCAGATTTCTTGGATTCTTTCTCGATTAAAACTTCTACAGTCTTTCCAATAAAAGTCTGAGTTCTATACAAACTGTGTTTACGCTGAAGGTTCACAATTTCTGTAAGTCTTCTTTTTTTGATTTCTTCCGGAACATCATCTTCAAATTTACGTTCGGCCATGGTTCCAGGTCTTTCCGAATAAGCAAACATATATCCAAAATGGTATTTAACATACTCCATCAGTTCCAATGTGTCCTGGTGATCTTCTTCGGTTTCGGTAGGGAATCCGGTGATGATATCGTGGGAAATTCCACAATCGGGGATCAGTTTTTTGATATTATCGATCATTTCAAAGTATTCCTTCCGCGTATGCAGGCGGTTCATCTTCTTTAAAATTCTGTCACTTCCACTTTGTACAGGGAGATGAATGTAATCACAAATATTCCTGTAGTTGGCCATTGTTTCGATAACATCCATAGTCATATCCTGTGGATTGGAAGTGGAAAAACGAATCCTCATCTTCGGTTGTGCTTCAGCGCAAAGTTTCAGTAAAGCTGCAAAATTCACTGAAGTCGCCTTTTGCATTTCCGAGGCATTCTTGAAGTCTTTTTTTAATCCGCCGCCATACCACAAATAACTATCCACGTTCTGGCCAAGCAAAGTAATCTCTTTAAAGCCTTTTTCGGCCAGATCGTTTACTTCTTCCACGATACTTTGTGGATCCCGGCTACGTTCCCTGCCCCTGGTAAAAGGAACAACGCAAAAAGTGCACATATTGTCGCAGCCACGGGTAATAGAAACAAAAGCAGATACGCCGTTGCTCTGCAGCCGCACAGGAGAGATGTCGCCATAGGTCTCATCTTTAGAAAGTAATACGTTTACAGCATCGCGTCCTTCTTCTACGTCATTGATGAGATTTGGCAAATCTTTATAGGCATCTGGCCCTACAACAAGGTCAACGATTTTTTCTTCTTCGAGAAACTTGCTCTTTAAACGTTCTGCCATACAACCCAGCACCCCAACTTTCATTTTGGGATTTATCCTTTTAACTGCGTTATATTTTTCAAGGCGTTTTCTTACTGTCTGTTCAGCTTTCTCCCTGATAGAACAGGTGTTAACCAATACGAGGTCTGCTTCTTCTAAATGCTGAGTAGTGTCGAAACCCTCTTTGGAAAGTATTGAAGCTACAATTTCACTGTCGCTAAAATTCATCGCGCAACCGTAGCTCTCTATAAAAAGCTTGCGGCTATTCCCTTTGCGGGGCTCTATTACCAGTGTATTCCCTTGTTGTTTCTCGTCTAATATCTTCTCCATAATACAGCAATCAATTTGGGTCTTTTGACGGGCAAAGATAGGACTAAACAAATTTATGACAAAGTGACAGTGATTTTTTTCATGTTTCCACGCAACCTTTTTCTATACCATGCATCTATTAGGAAACCAACCATCATGAAAAAGCGAACACTTCTTTCTTTTCTGCCCCTATTTCTTATATTTTTTGCAGCTTGTGAAAAAGAAGAACCGGCAGGAGAATATTATGAAGTAGCTGTGCCCATCACACAGTCTATTTCGGAATTTAGAGCTTCTGTTGAGATTCAGGAACCAAGGGTGATTACCGAAGCTGGCAAAATTTATTCTTATAAGGATTATGTTTTTGTCAACGATAAATATCAGGGCGTACATGTAATAGACAATCGTGATCCTTATGCACCTGAAAAGATTCACTATATTAATATTCCGCGGAATCTGGACATTGCTGTAAAAGATGATATGCTCTATGCCGACAGCGGAATGGACCTGGTGGTCTTTGATATTTCCAATATTGAAAATATTAAACAGGTGGAAAGGGCAAAGGATGTCTTTTCTAATGTTAATTTTAATATTCCTGAAGAGGCTGCTTTTGTAGATACTGAAAGTTTTGATCCTGAGCAGGAGGTTATCCTTGGATATTCTATGGAGAGAAGACGTATAGAAATGGCTGCACAGCCCCATTGGACAGTAGATAATGCTGCTCTTGAAAGTTCTGGGGGTAACAGCACTGGCACGGGAGGTTCTTTAGCCAGGTTCAAAATAGTTTCAGATTATTTGTACGTCGTAGACCAGCAAAACATCTCGGTTTTTGATGTAGCAGCACTTTCACAACCTCAAAAAGTTTTTGAAGAATATGTAGGCTGGGATATAGAAACTATTTTTAATCAGGACGACCATCTTTTCTTAGGGAGCACTACGGGAATGTATATATACAGTATAGAAAATCCTGAAGCTCCTTCTTTTGTTTCTATGATTCGGCATGTTTTGGGTTGCGACCCTGTGGTTGTAAAGGATGATGTAGCTTATGTAACTGTTCGTGGCGGTAATCTTTGCGGACAGCAGGAGAGCGAACTTTTAGTCATTGATGTTGCAGACAAATCCAATCCGCAGACCTTAATGACTTATGAGATGCAGAATCCTTACGGACTGGGAGTGCGGGAAGATCAATTATTTGTGTGCGACGGCGATGCCGGACTAAAAATTTATAACACCACAAATACCCCCGATCTTACTCTCACAGATCATTTTGAGGATGTTAACACCTATGACATTATTCCTTTGGATGAAGTGTTGTTAATGATCGGGGATAATATTCTACACCAGTACAATTATAAGAACAACGAAATTAACCTTATAAGTTCATTTAATCTGAACTAGTTTTTTTCCTGTTTTGGTTTTAGTGGCCCGCATCTTTGCGGGCTTTTTCGTTATAAAATTTTGAAGGTTGAAAATGTTTTGGAATGGATTATTCCAAAGATTTATTAGGTTAAAAAAAAATTGATATACTTTTGCACGAATAAATATTTGATTTATGACAAAGAATTTAGTGATTGTGGAGTCTCCTGCCAAAGCCAAAACCATTGAGAAATTTTTGGGTAAGGATTTTAAAGTAGCCTCAAGCTTTGGACATATTGCAGATTTACCCACAAAAGAACTGGGGGTAGATACTGAAGGAGATTTTACACCTAAATATATAGTTTCTAAAGACAAAAAAGATGTTGTACGGAAGCTTAAAGGCTTAGCGAAAGATGCCGGTATGGTTTGGCTCGCTAGTGATGAGGACCGGGAAGGAGAGGCTATTGCCTGGCATTTGGCAGAAGAGCTGAAGCTTGATAAAAATAAAACAAAACGGATAGTTTTTCATGAGATCACCAAATCGGCGATTTTAAAAGCTATTGATAATCCGCGAGGGATAGACTACAACCTTGTAAATGCGCAACAGGCAAGAAGAGTTCTGGACAGGCTGGTTGGATACGAACTTTCACCGGTTCTATGGAGGAAAGTGAAAGGCGGTCTTTCAGCAGGACGTGTTCAAAGTGTAGCTGTAAGGTTAATTGTAGAACGTGAGCGAGAAATTACAGAATTTACTCCCGAAGCTTCGTATAGAATAGATGCAGAATTTTCTACGGAAGAAGGTAAGACTTTTAAGGCGAAGATTCCGAAGAATTTTGAGACCAAGGAGGAAGCTCAGAAATTTCTGGAGCAAAATCTAAATGCGAATTTCAAAGTAGCAGATCTTACTACAAAACCGGCAAAAAAATCTCCCGCGCCACCTTTTACGACTTCTACACTACAACAGGAAGCTGCCAGAAAACTTTATTTCTCTGTTAGTAAAACCATGACCATGGCACAACGACTTTACGAAGCCGGTCATATTACATACATGAGAACAGATAGCGTAAACCTTTCTGATGATGCAAGAGAGGGGGCTAAAAACGAAATACTTAAGGCTTATGGTGAAAAATATGCCAAGACCCGTCAGTTTAAAGGAAAATCGAAAGGAGCACAGGAAGCGCATGAGGCAATACGCCCCACAAATTTCGAGAATCATTCTGTAAATGCAGACAGGGATCAGGAACGACTATATGAGCTTATCTGGAAAAGGGCTATTGCTTCCCAGATGAGTGAGGCTCAGCTGGAGCGTACTAATGTAAAGATTGAAGCAGACAAGCACGATAAGCAATTTACTGCAAACGGAGAGGTTTTAAAGTTCGATGGGTTCCTGAAAGTTTACCTTGAAGGATCTGATGAAGAGGATGAAGAGCAAAGCGGAATGTTGCCTGCCCTTAAGAAAAACGAAAGCCTGGAGAACGAATACGTTTCTGCCACAGAAAGGTTTACTCGCCCGCCATACAGATATACGGAAGCTTCCCTGGTTAAAAAACTGGAAGAATTGGGAATTGGCCGGCCTTCTACATACGCCCCTACAATTTCCACAATTCAAAATAGAAAATATATTGATAAAGGCTCTGTAGACGGAAATGAACGCGATTATGCACAGCTTATCCTGAAGAAAGATAAAATTTCTGAAGAAAAATTAACCGAGACCGTGGGCAGTGATAAGGGGAAACTTGTTCCAACTGCTACCGGAATGGTGGTTAATGATTTTCTTGTAAATCATTTTTCTAATATTCTCGATTATAATTTTACAGCCAGGGTAGAGCAGAATTTCGATGATATCGCAGAAGGAAACGAGGAATGGACGCATATGATGAAGGAATTCTACAAAGATTTCCATCCGCATGTGCAGGACGTTGCGAAGAATGCAGATCGTGAGGTTGGGGAACGTATCTTAGGCGAGGATCCCGAAAGTGGGAAACCAGTAAGTGTGAGATTGGGCAAATTCGGGCCTATGGTCCAGATTGGTTCTGTGGAAGATGATGAAAAGCCGAAATTTGCCAGTTTAGGACCAGATCAGACCTTGGATTCGGTTACCTACGAAGAAGCGATGGATCTTTTTCAGCTTCCAAAGACATTGGGTGAGTATAAAGGAGAGAATGTAGAGGTGAATAACGGTCGATACGGCCCGTACGTGAGGTTCGGAAAAAAATTCGTATCACTGGAAAAAGGAGAAGATCCGTTAAATGTAGATTTTAACAGGTCGATGGAGCTTATTAAGGAGAAGGAAAAAGCAGATGCTCCAATTTATGAATATGAAGATCTTCCGGTTCAAAAAGGTGTAGGGCGATTTGGTCCTTATTTAAAATGGAACGGCATCTTTATTAACGTAAACAAAAAGTACGATTTCGATAATCTTTCAGCAGAAGATATTGAAACACTTATAGAAGATAAAAAGAAGAAAGAACGGGAAAAGGTTATCCATAATTGGGAGGACGAAGGGATCCGCGTGGAAAAAGCACGGTGGGGAAGATCCAATGTTATAAAAGGAAAAACCAAAGTAGAGTTGCCAAAGACTGTAGATGCACAAAAACTTACACTTGACGAGGTAAAGGATATCCTGGATAAGAAATCCAAGAAGAAAAA
>NZ_JAVRHP010000319.1:0-397 GCF_031846505.1 Autumnicola edwardsiae | reverse complement strand
CTTTTACTAACTTCCTGACTATAAGAGAAATTAAATTAGAGGCTCAAAGATAAGGAGTTAATTCGCCAGTGAAGTATTTTAAAAGCAAAAGCGGCAGCCCTTAGAGGCTACCGCTTCCAATTGAAGAATTAATTGGTTGGTTAATCCTTATTCCCAGTCCGGCATTATTGCATTTTGGATGAGCTCCGTTCTATCTTCATTTTCATTGACATCTCTAACTATACTTTGGGTATATATGTTTCTCGGTGAAATTCCGTCGTTGGAAGTATTTACAAAAATGACTTCAGCTTCGTTTGGAGAAAACCTTGGATCAAGATCGTTCGTCCCATCAGGCTTGTCGTAACTAATATCCACAATTTCCCCGCTTGAAAAATGGTAAATAAACATACGCGAATCC
>NZ_JAVRHP010000318.1:0-401 GCF_031846505.1 Autumnicola edwardsiae | reverse complement strand
AAGGCAGAAAAGACCTTTGATAAAACCTTCGGTTACCAGCGCAATTTTGTGGAAACCTATACGACACGAAAGGAATTTATCAAAAACCCGAACCACTATTTTACCGCGCTAATGGGATTACCGGCTAACGAAAAAGCACTTGCTTTTAAGCTGATCCGGGAATCAGGTATCCCGATGATGCCTAGTATTCCAACTTCACAGGCACAACTTGCCCTCAAAATTTTTAACAGGCTCAAAAAAGGGGTAGAGGTAGCCGTTAAATCAAGTTCAATCGGTATTTAATTTTAATTGTTATGGACATAGAAAATCTTGTTAGACTGCTTCTGATTACCGGGCTGGTAAGCATATTATTCTATATATGTTTTAGGCTTATCAACCGGTTTGCTTTTGTTTTGAATTTA
>NZ_JAVRHP010000317.1:0-401 GCF_031846505.1 Autumnicola edwardsiae | reverse complement strand
AAGGCAGAAAAGACCTTTGATAAAACCTTCGGTTACCAGCGCAATTTTGTGGAAACCTATACGGCACGAAAAGAATTTATTAAAAACCCGAACCACTATTTTTCCGCGCTAATGGGATTACCGGTTAACGAAAAAGCACTTGCTTTTAAGCTTATCCGGGAATCGGGTATCCCGATGATGCCCAGTATTCCAACTTCCCAGGCACAACTTGCCCTTAAAATTTTTAACAGGCTTAAGAAAGGGGTAGCGGTAGCCGTTAAATCAAGTTCAATTGGTATTTAATTTTAAATGTTATGGAAATAGAAAATCTTCTTAGACTGCTTCTGATCATCGGGCTGGTAAGCATATTGTTCTATATATGTTTTAAGCTGATCAACCGCTTTGCTTTTGTTTTGAATTTA
>NZ_JAVRHP010000316.1:0-403 GCF_031846505.1 Autumnicola edwardsiae | reverse complement strand
GGTTATGAGTTTTCAACCTCCACCCTTCAAATACACTTAAAATACCTGTTTTTCAATGATTTACGATTATTTCAATATTTTTCAATATTAAAAAATAAGGCTTTAAACTAATAAATGTTGTACCTATGTTGTACCCATAATTCACTATATTTATAATTCAATGTATTTATTATGGCAACCATTAGAGCAGTTTTACGCAAAAAAAAGAACTCAGAAAATAAATTTCCGATAGCAATTAGGATCACAAAAGACAGAAAAAGTACGTTTCTGGGTACCGGTCAATATATTGAAGAAAAATACTGGGATAAAACAAATAGGTGTGTGAGGAAAAAACATCCTAATGCCAATTACATCAACAATTTTATTATATCGAAAATTGCCGAAGCAAATAAGAAAGTTCTCG
>NZ_JAVRHP010000315.1:0-408 GCF_031846505.1 Autumnicola edwardsiae | reverse complement strand
AATAAAAAGGGTGTTAGTGACCTTTTAAAATGACACTGAAGACATACTGAAATTCCTCCTTAGCTCAGTTGGTTAGAGCATTTGACTGTTAATCAAAGGGTCCTTGGTTCGAGCCCAAGAGGGGGAGCAAAATAAAGCCTGACAGAAATGTTGGGCTTTTTTATTTCTAGACGAGTGCAACTTCATTTCTAAAGAAATTAGAATTGAGTTATGTTAAAGGCAGTGTCTGGACATTCTCCCTGCGGTGCTTTACCGTTGGCGTAAAGAACAAAAAGATTATGGAAAGAATAGTTTTCCGGGTCGGGCAATCCCAAATTGACTGATGAAATAAAAGAGATCACCCGTTTGAAAAAACAGCTAAAGGATGCGGAAATGGAACGAGATATCTTAAAAAAGGCTACAATACCA
>NZ_JAVRHP010000314.1:0-409 GCF_031846505.1 Autumnicola edwardsiae | reverse complement strand
GTGATTATCGGGGAAATTAGCCCTGTGGTTTCTACCATTTTGGGCTCATTTTGTTGTGTTTAATTTTCTGATACAATCAGGATTTTATTCGATGTATAACTGTTTAATTATCAATACCTATGTTAAATAAGGGTACATTTACGGTGGATGCAGCTGCTTAGTTAGGCGGTAAAAAATCGATGATGAACCAAAAAAATGCTCAGGATGAAAACACGATACCCGAAATGAAGATGGAACTATCTCAAGAAACGCAAAAGGCGATTGAGAAAAGCTTAAAACCCTATCTGGATATGAAAGATGCATTTGTGGAAGGGAATATTGCCGGTGTTTCTGCTTCCGCCAAAACTACATTAGAACAACTACAATCGGTCGCAGAAAGTGATTTGGGTAAAATGGAACAATCCCACAT
>NZ_JAVRHP010000313.1:0-412 GCF_031846505.1 Autumnicola edwardsiae | reverse complement strand
ATTAACAAAAAGAATCCTAGATTTAAACAAAGACAAGGCTAATTATGGCAAGAATTGCAGGGGTTGATATACCTAAACAAAAGCGAGGAGTTATAGCATTAACCTATATCTTCGGAATTGGTAAAAGCAGGGCTCAGAGTATCCTGAAAGAGGCCAAAGTAGATGAGAGTAAAAAGGTTTCAGATTGGGACGATGAAGAGATTGGTCGTATTCGAGAAGCCGTAGGTAATTATCAAATCGAAGGAGAATTACGTACTGAGGTTCAGTTGAGTATCAAACGTCTAATGGATATTGGAAGTTACAGAGGGATCAGGCATAGATCTGGTTTACCTCTAAGAGGTCAAAGAACCAAAAACAACTCAAGAACCAGAAAAGGTAGAAGAAAAACAGTTGCTAACAAGAAAAAAGCGAC
>NZ_JAVRHP010000312.1:0-422 GCF_031846505.1 Autumnicola edwardsiae | reverse complement strand
CTTTTTATAGGTTGCTCTATGAATCGTTTAAGTTCTTCAGTCTTAACACCTACATCACTTAGTTGTTTCTGACTGTATGATTGGATGGGCAGTACCTTACGGATATCCTCTTCACTAACTTTTTGAAATTCCCCATCCCCAATCTTCAAAAGTATTTCCCTGCTTGAAGAATTTCTTTTAACGATATGCCGTACATCATTTTTGACCATTGTTATTCTTACCTCACCGCTAACAGCGGTTAAGGTTTTCTTTATCAGAGTATCTCGACGATTCTGAATGATATCCAGCTCTTGGTAGTTGCCAATTTTTACGGTTTGGTCGCATAGTCCCCATCTGATGTATTCCAATATGGTTGACTTGCCCGTTCCTCTTCCACCTATAAATGCATTATATTGACGATTGAATCTAATATTAAAACTTCC
>NZ_JAVRHP010000311.1:0-423 GCF_031846505.1 Autumnicola edwardsiae | reverse complement strand
CTTTTTATAGGTTGCTCAATGAATCGCTTAAGCTCTTCTGTTTTTACACCTACATCGCTTAGCTGTTTCTGACTGTATGATTGGATAGGCAGCACCTTACGGATATCCTCTTCACTAACTTTTTGAAATTCGTTATCCCCGATTTTCAAAAGTATTTCTCTGCTTGCAGAATTTCTTTTAACGATATGGCGTACATCGTTTTTGACCATCGTTATTCGCACCTCACCACTAACAGCGGTCAATGTTTTCCTGATCAGGGTGTCTCTTCGATTCTGAATAATATCCAGCTCTTCGTAATTACCAATTTTTACTGTTTGGTCGCACAGTCCCCATCTGATGTATTCTAATATGGTTGATTTACCCGTTCCTCTTCCACCGATTAATGCGTTATACTGCTGGTTAAATTTGATATTAAAACTTCCT
>NZ_JAVRHP010000310.1:0-424 GCF_031846505.1 Autumnicola edwardsiae | reverse complement strand
TGCATATTTAACAAGCGAATGGTTGGTGCTTCTTCCATTAATAAAAATGAGGGTTTGGAATTACGCACACTCATTTGCTTTGTAATAGTGTGAATAATGGTTGCAATTACTGGCGAATAAGACGTTTCATATTTTGGATTGTTCACTACCGAAATTATGGCAGGATTATCCTCACCATTAATATTCAAAGGTACTTCGTCTGCGGACAATGCCATAAAAATCCGTTGTGTGCTAATTCGTTTCAGCGCATTTGCCAAAGTACTTTTTACACCAGCGGTCTGTCTGTCAGAATCCTTACCACTAATAAAAGCATCTGCCATTGCTCTCGATGTGGTGTTGGTTTCCAAAAACTGCACGAGGCTATCCGTATCAAGGTATTGGTAGATAGCTATTAAATGAGGAAGTGTGCAAAATTGCGGATAGG
>NZ_JAVRHP010000031.1:0-36118 GCF_031846505.1 Autumnicola edwardsiae | reverse complement strand
GGTAACCTTATTTTTAAAGGAACGGCGAGGAATTTTAATTCGTTAATGTGTGGTGCGGCAAAAGTAACCGTAGTAGAAGTAGAGGAACTGGTAGAGCCCGGGGAGCTGGACCCAAACCAGATCCACATTCCGGGAATATTTGTACAAAGGATTTTTGAAGGAAAGAATTATGAAAAAAGGATTGAGAAAAGGACGATACGGGAAAAGTAATTTGAAAATTTGCCAATTTGAGGATTTGAAAATTGAGAGATGACAGGAAAAATATAATTGTAGATAAAACCTTTGAATTTGCACTAAGAGTAATCTCGTTTTCCGAAGAATTAAGAAAGGATAAAAAGTTTGAACTCGCTTCTCAATTTTTTAAGTCTGGCACATCGATAGGAGCGAATGTTCGGGAAGCTCAAAATGCCGAAAGTCCGGCAGATTTTATACATAAGTTTAAAATAGCAGCAAAAGAGGCAGATGGCTGGAATTATGCCAAAAATCTGAATTGCTGCCCGATCCACCGGAAGCGCTAAAGGTAGAAATAGATAGTATTATCAGAATTATATCTAAAATTATTAGTTCAAGTAAGAGGATTGGTAAATGAAGTTTAAAAGGTAGAATGCTCCAATTGAAGTAACTTTAATAGGATTTATATATGAAAAAGCTGCAAAAGAGCCCGAATAAGAAAAATGATTGAAGAGGGATAAAAACATCTTCAAATCAGCTAATTTTCAAATTCTCAAATTAAAAGAAATGTTAGACAAAGAAGGAATCGCGAAGCGAATAGCAAAAGAAGTTAAAGACGGGTATTACGTGAACCTGGGAATAGGTATCCCGACGTTGGTCGCCAATTTTGTAAGGGATGATATTGAAGTTGAATTCCAGAGTGAAAACGGGATTTTGGGGATGGGACCTTTTCCCGTAGAAGGAACTGAAGATGCCGATCTTATAAACGCCGGAAAACAGACCATCACGGCTCTTCCGGGTGCAAGTTTCTTCGATTCGGCTATGAGTTTTGGGATGATTCGCGGCAACCATGTAGACCTCACTATTCTGGGTGCTATGGAAGTTGCCGATAATGGGGATATTGCAAATTGGAAAATTCCGGGGAAAATGGTAAAAGGAATGGGGGGCGCGATGGATTTAGTTGCTTCCGCAGAAAATATTATTGTTGCCATGATGCATACCAACAGAGCCGGGGAATCTAAATTACTTCCGGAATGTACCCTGCCGCTAACCGGGGTTGGTTGTGTCACAAAAATTGTAACTGACCTGGCTGTGCTGGAAGTTACAAAGAACGGATTTAAACTGCTCGAAAGAGCTCCTGGGGTGAGTACAGACGATATTAAGGCAGCAACGACAGGCAGGCTTATCGTTGATGGGGAAATTCCGGAGATGAAATTATAAGATTAGTACTCTGGAGCTTTTTTAACAATTGCGTAATATTTAGTCCGCTTCCAGCATTTTACAAGCCTCTTCTATGTAGATAAAGAGGTCTGGAGAATGTTCCTGGTCATCCTCTTTTTTTATCAATTTTCGACCTAAACGTATAATTATCAGGTTATCTTCGGGAATTACGATTACATATTGTCCCAAAATTCCCCGCATATAGAAGAAATTTTTGTTCTGGTACGTGCTTAACCAAAATCCGTAGCCATACTGCGGACTTTCGTCAAAACGTGGATTTATGGACTGCGCAACATAAGAAGAATCCAGGATTTGCTGCCCATTCCACTTTCCGTGATCCTTGTATAGCTTTCCTATTTTCGCAAAATCCCTCGCGTTAGAAGCAATACAGCAGTACGCTTTTTCCATGCCGCTCTCCCGGCTGTCCAACTGCCACAGCGCATATTTTTGCATTCCCAGAGGCTTCCAGAAACTCTCGCTAAGATATTCTGAAAGAGTTGTGTTTGTAGCTTTTTCTATTAGCATTGCCAGCAAAATGGTATTTCCGCTAAGATATTTGAATTCGTCTCCGGGCTCTTCTGTAACCTCAAGATCCAGCACAAGCTCTCTAATATCTTTACCAAAATAAGCTTCAGCAGTCATTCCAAAAGGATTGTAGTAATTCTCGTTCCAGTTTAATCCCGAAGCCATAGAAGCAAGATCCCCTACCTTTAAAGCTTTGTCGAACTGCGGAAAATAATCTGCAACTGGCTGTTCCAGGCTTTCTATGTGACCATCTTTTATGGCCCTTCCTAAAAGAGCTGATACAATACTCTTAGCCATAGAAAATGAATTTGTTCTTGAATCTTTGCTGTAGCCGTTATAATATTCTTCAAACCAGATACTATCATTCTTAATAATCAGGAAAGCTGCCGTACCAAGCTCTTCGTTTAGATCCCGAAGATCTTCTGTAGGATTAACAATGTTATAATCATCATGTCCTGGCCATTCCTGAATGTTTTCGGAAACTGCTATCCTGCGGTTCTGGAATTCGGTATAATCATCAATATAGGCTGTAGTATGGCCTTGAAGGTAAGTAATTCCTATTGCCCTGAAGATATAGCCATAACCAAGAAAGTAGATCAAGGCCGCAGCCAGAAGCAGACAACAAAAAAAGTAGCCAAAATAACGGAAGGTTTTTCTCATAAATTTTAATTGTAGCTAAAATAAACGCTGCTGTGCTGAAGGGTTTTCGTGTTCCAATAGCCATTTTTTGCGGTGCAGGCCTCCTGCATATCCGGTGAGTGAACCATCGCTGCCAATAACCCTGTGGCAGGGAGTAACGATCCATAAAGGGTTCTTTCCATTTGCAGCGGCTACTGCTCTAACTGCCTTTACATCTCCGATTTTTCTGGATAACTCGAGGTAAGAAATGGTTTTCCCAAAAGGAATTTTAAGTAAAGCCGTCCATACTTTCTTCTGAAAAGTTGTGCCGGTAGGATTTAGTTCTAAATCAAACTTTTTCAGATTACCTTCAAAATAAGCTTTTAGTTGCCGGACAACTGGAAGCAATAAATCAGGAAGTTCTTCAGAAACCGGCAGATTTTCTTCTGTAATTTTTATTTCCGAAATTCCCTCTTCGTCCCCGCTAATCTTTATTATCCCCAGCGGAGTCTTCAGATGGGCTGTTTCCCTCTTTAACAGTGTCTTCATTGTCCTTACGTTGTATAAGCCCGAGCTTTTTTGCCCGTCGTTCCCAGTTTTGCCTTGCAAGCAACTGCATATCTTCAATATTATCACTTTCATCCATTATTTCCAGCCCCAAAAGGGTTTCGATAATATCCTCCATTGTTACCAGTCCTACCGTATTTCCATATTCATCTACCACTATAGACATGTGGGTCCTTTGCTGCACATAGATTTCAAAGAGTTCGGGTATGGGGGTGCTGGCGTTGGTCACAGAAATGTCGCGTTTTAAGCTACTTAAAGGTTCATCGCCCCGCTCTTCAATCATTTCTTCCAGTACTTCATCCTTCAGGATAAACCCGGTGATATTATTCGCTTTATCTTTATAAATGGGAATTCTTGAGAATCTGAGGTTTTTATGATTACGATGAAATTCTGCAATTGTAGTGTTTTCATCTTCAGTAACTGCTACAGAAAAAGGTGTCATTACATCTTTGGCTTCAACAGATTTAAAAACCAGCAAATTTTTAATTACGGTGGTTTCGCTTTCCTTCAGCATACCTTCTTCTTCGGCAGCATCGGTAATTGCTATAAATTCTTCAGGACTCATCGTACTCACATGTGCCGATTTTCCTATTAATTTGGTAAAGAGCATCATTAACCATAAAATCCCGGTATAACGAAGTGGAAAAATCATCACTTTTAAAGTCTTGGCAGTAAAGTTGCCCAGAGATTGCCAATAGGTCGCTCCAATCGTCTTCGGAATAATTTCTGAAATGATTAAAATCGCCATTGTCATAACTGCAGAAACAATTCCCACGGCATTTCCACCGTCACCAAATGCTTTTTCGGCCTGCACTCCAACCAAAATCGCCCCCACTGTATGAGCAATCGTATTAACCGTAAGAATGGCAATTAAAGGCTGATCTATATTCTTTTTAAAATTCTGAAGGGTTTTGGCATAAGCCTTACCTTCCTTGGTTTTAACTCTTATATAGGTGGGTGTAATGCTTAATAGAACCGATTCCAACAGAGAACACAGAAAAGAGAAGAAAATTGAAAGAACAGCATAAAGAATAAGTAATCCCATTGGTTTTGCGAATGTTTTTAAAAAACTAAGTTAATATTTCTTAGCAGAACATAGAATAAAGAAATCCTAAAACCGCTAAAACTAAAGGCTGTTAACTCCTGTGAGTTAACAGCCTTTGTCTCTAATAACAGAATATCTTATATAGAAAGATTAGCTTTTATAAGCTTTTCCCATTTAAGTGCAGATGTAAGACGAGTGCCCACATCTGTACCGTCCCTGGCGTCCTCGTCATAAAATAGGATTTGAGAAACCTTTTCCCCTCTTTTATTTTCCATAAGTTCAATACTTACCTGCATAATCTTTTCGCGATCTTTAAAGCTTGATGGGTTT
This sequence comes from Autumnicola edwardsiae, assembly GCF_031846505.1. Taxonomy (NCBI): domain Bacteria; kingdom Pseudomonadati; phylum Bacteroidota; class Flavobacteriia; order Flavobacteriales; family Flavobacteriaceae; genus Autumnicola; species Autumnicola edwardsiae. Next base: position 31,641 of record NZ_JAVRHP010000031.1, on the reverse strand, counting down.
GGGGTCACCTTCTTTAAAATTTTGCTATCACTTATTTTTACAAGATCAACAAGAGTGGTTTTATCGTTATCTGGTTCTATAGCCAAAAGTTTTTTATTGCCGGAATCCAGTCCCAGCAGGAGTGAGTTTGAAACTTCGGTATGATCAAATTTTAGATTATAACGAGCTCCTTCTTCGATTAGTTTTTTCAACAGCTTTTTATCTTGCAAAGATTGTTTCCAGATTACATAAAGAACCGGAGCTATAAAAAGGAGTAGCAGAATGCTGCCAATTGTTATTGATGCTGTATCCATTTTTTTGTTTTTAATGATTGTTAAGGCATCAGAAAAGCTGATTGCCTTCTGAATTAGTTTCAGGCTTTCCTTTTTTAATGGAATATTACTTTGAAATAATTCAGGATTTATGAATGAATTTTATAACTGACTTTGCCTTCGGTAAAAAAACGATAGGCAACTTTAATTCATTCAGTCATTACCAAAAAACGTGAAATGGAAAGATTTGATGCTTGAGTAAACTTTTAATATCCTGAAGGTAGATCCAGGATTTATATTCTTCGGAATTTTTGAAGGACGAAAACCTGAATGATCTGGATTTCGAAAACAAGCCCAAATCCACAGGAGAATCACGGGTAACTTCAGAAATAATTTCAGCAGAAAACTCCTGGAAGTATAGTAAACCTTTACCGTAATCTTTCTGAAGGTTTTCGCTACTTCCGAAATTCAAATCAACCTCTTCTGGAGCTGAAGTATTTGCAATAGCCGGAGTGCTGAAACTACTGTAAAGCAGGATCAGCAAAAAAGAAATTGCGCTATTTAACATGTTGAATTTCACGACTCAAATCTACGCAGAAAGAGGATTCGTTATCAAAATTTAACTTTAATTATTCTTTGTTACTGTTTTTACTCAATTCTAATAGCAACAGGTGTTAAAGAAAAATGGAAATAAAAAAAGACCCTTTTTTTATTAAGCAGGGTCTTTTTTACGTTCTTAGAAGTTTTGATCAGTATATCAACTTTACAGCATCTTTGGCAAAATAACTGGCGATTAAAGTTGCCCCGGCACGTTTTATTGCTGTGAGCTGTTCCAGAACCACAGCATCGTGCTCCAACCAACCCCTTTCTGCGGCAGCTTTTATCATGGCATATTCGCCGCTCACCTGGTACACGGCAACGGGAACATTTACAGCATTTTTGATATCACGTACAATATCCAGGTAACAAAGTCCGGGTTTTACCATTACAATATCGGCCCCTTCCTGGATGTCCATCAAAGTTTCTTTAATAGCCTCGTCGCGGTTGGCGGGATCCATCTGATAGGTTTTTTTATCCTTCGGAATATCTTTTGCATCCACAGGAGCTGAATCTAACGCGTCACGAAACGGCCCGTAAAAAGCAGAAGCAAATTTTGCACTGTAGCTCATAATTCCGGTGTCATGGAAACCTTCGTCTTCCAACAAACTTCGCATCTCAAAAATTCGTCCATCCATCATATCGCTGGGAGCGACAAAATCTGCTCCTGCTTTGGCGTGAGATAAAGACATTTCGGCTAAAACAGCGGCAGAATCATCGTTTAGGATTTTACCATCGGCAACAATCCCATCGTGTCCAAAAGAAGAGTATGGATCCAGCGCAACATCGGTCATCACCAGCATTTCCGGTACTGCGTTTTTCACAGTTTTTACAGCACGTTGCATGAGTCCGTCTGGATTTAAAGCTTCGGTACCTGCATTGTCCTTCAATTTTTCCGGAACTTTTACAAAAAGCAGAACAGATTTCAATCCAAGGTTCCAAAGTTCCTTTACTTCTTTTTCCAGTAAATCCAGGCTGTACCGGTAATAATTAGGCATAGAAGCTATTTCTTCCTTTACATTTTTTCCTTCCACCACAAAAAGCGGAACAAGAAAATCATTCGGTGTAATTGCAGTTTCACGAACCAAGCTTCTTATTGCTTCTCCCGTTCTTAATCTTCGATTTCGTATTAGCATGGTTTTATATTCTAAGTTTTAAAGCTTTAAGCGTTAAGCGGTAGGCTTAAAGCTATATTATTCATTAAGAACGATAGACTCTCTACCGTCTAACGTCTCTTTTCGCTACACCCAATTTTTTACAGGTTTCCTCAATACTTCAAGCAATTTCTCTTCTTCGCTTCCCGGCTCGGGATGATGGTCGTAAACCCACTGTACATGCGGTGGCAGGCTCATTAAAATACTCTCTATCCTGCCGTTCGTTTTTAACCCGAAAAGTGTGCCTTTGTCGTGTACCAGGTTAAATTCCACATACCGGCCTCTTCTTATTTCCTGCCAGGTTCGTTGTTCTTCAGAATAAGATAAATTCTTCCTTTTTTCCACTATAGGAACATAAGCCTGAAGAAAACTATCACCAACTTCGGTTACAAAACTATACCAGTCTTCAATACTCATTTCTTCGGAAGCTTTACAGTAGTCAAAGAATAATCCGCCAATTCCGCGGGCTTCATCGCGATGGGAATTCCAGAAATATTCATCGCACTTTTTCTTGTATTCCGGATAAAATTCAGGATTAGTTTTGTCGCAGGCATTTTTACAAACCTGATGAAAATGCACTGCGTCTTCTTCAAAAAGGTAATACGGAGTCAGATCCTGGCCGCCACCAAACCATTGGTCAATGGTATTTCCTTCTTTGTCATACATTTCAAAATAACGCCAGTTGGCGTGAACAGTAGGCACCATAGGATTTTTTGGATGTAGCACGAGACTAAGTCCGCAGGCAAAAAAATCAACTTCTCCAACTTTAAAATATTTTTGCATGGCCGGAGCAAGAGGGCCGTGAACTGCAGAAATGTTTACGCCACCTTTTTCAAAAACAGCTCCGTTTTCTATCACCCGTGTTCTTCCGCCGCCACCTTCAGCACGTTCCCAAAGGTCCTCCTGAAATTTAGCTTTTCCATCGATCTCCTCGAGTTTGCAAGTAATAGTATCCTGTAGATTTTCTATGTATTTATAAAACTTCTCCTTCATAATTAATTTCTATGTCTGTGTCAAAAATGTCTCGACTTTGCTCGACATCAGATGTCATTTCTTAATGGTAATTTCTATAAAAACTAATTTATTTTTTGCTTTCTGTAGTTCTTCAGGTTTTTCAATTTGTCTTGCCGTATCCATCATTCCCTTCAGAAGGTCGATAATTGCCATTTTTGAGCCTGCATATTTTTTGAATAATTTTCGCCCTACTTCATTATTATGGAGATCCATTTCCCTCTCCAGCTCTTCGTTAGGAGAGAGTTTTTCATGCAAATCGGTCACTTTTTTACTCCAAAACCTGCTTTTTTCAGAAGAACCGGAAATTTTATAGCAATTTTCGCTTATCAGGTAGTTCCAGAGAGCGTGTCTGAACGCATTGGCCTTTCCGTTCTTATGATGTCGATCTCCAAAAAGGCCATTGCAGGTTTTTAAGGTCTCTTTTGTGGCTTTGTAAGTGGCAAAGGCAAATCGGGGATTGGAAACAGACAATCTGACCAGCAGCCAAACTTCCCGGAAATCCATTTTCCGAAGCCTTGCCGAAATTGCCATTTTTTAACCTCTATATTCCTTAACAGCATCTACGAATGCCCTTGCGTTTTCTACCGGAATATCGGGTAAAATTCCGTGGCCCAGATTGGCGATGTAAGCATCTTTTCCAAACTCATTAATCATCTGGTTCACCATTTTTTTAATTTCTGAAGGTAGTGAATAAAGTCTTGCAGGATCAAAATTCCCCTGAAGCGTAATTTTCCCTCCACTCAAATAACGTGCGTTCCGGGCAGTACAGGTCCAATCTACTCCCAGCGCCGCAGCACCAGATTCAGACATTTCCTTTAAAGCAAACCAGCAGCCTTTTCCATAAGCGATTACGGGAACTTCATTTTTTAAAGCATCAATAATCTGCTGCATATATTGCCAGGAAAAAGTTTGATAATCTACAGGAGAAAGCATACCGCCCCAGGAATCAAAAAGCTGGACAGCGTCCACGCCGGCCGCAATTTTAGCTTTTAAATAAGCAATGGTGGTATCTGTAATTTTTTGTAGTAGGATATGAGCTGCTTCAGGATTTGTGAAACAGAATTTCTTGGCAAGATCAAAGTTTTTGGATCCCTGACCCTGTACTGTATAACACAAAATCGTCCACGGCGAACCGGCGAAACCAATTAATGGCACTTCATCATTAAGTTCCTGTTTAGTCATTTTTATGGCGTCAAAAACGTATTGAAGTTCTTCCTGAACATCGGGAACATTAACCTGGTTTACACCTTTGGTAGTTCTCACAGGATTGGGCAGCCAGGGCCCAACTCCCGGCTTCATTTCCACCTCAATATTCATCGCCTGCGGAATCACAAGAATGTCGCTAAACAGGATGGCGGCATCGGGACCAACCTGCCTGATGGGCATTACGGTAATTTCGGTGGCAAGTTCGGGAGTGCGGCAACGTGTAAAGAAGTCGTACTTTTCTTTCAATTTCATAAAGTCTGGCAAATACCTTCCTGCCTGGCGCATCATCCAAACCGGTGGCCGTTCTACAGTTTCACCTCTTAATGCTTTTAGTAATAAATCGTTTTTGATCATGTTGTATGTTGTTTTAAACCTCACGAGGTTTAATTCCTTCTTTTTAATTCCATTTTCGCGGAATTACTTCTGGTTATACCTGCAAGGTCTTTTTTTGACCTTGTAGGTCTAATTTATTATTCCAATTTAAATTTTTCTTCTAACTCTAAACTTCTGTGTCTATGTGTGTATTCAAAATTTTGTAGATCATCAAATAAAGCAATTACTTTTTTTTTATTTAGTGAGGTCTCTTTTTTTGAAATAATAGTCTGATAAGATGAAAAACGAAATCTTTCAAAATTCTCACTAAGATGAAGTTGAGGATTAAGATGAATATAAATAACCAGCTTTTTTAAATACTCTTCATTGTGCAACCTAATTCTCTTAAAATGCTTTTCAAACAAACTTCCTGTTCTCTCTTGCTGTTTATTAAAGGCTTTGGCGTAAGCATTAAACAAATTCGAAAAAGCCTGAATAACTTCTTTGGGTTCTTTTTCAACTCTGATTAAGACATGGAAATGGTTACTTAGCAGGCAATAAGCAAAAGTAGAAACTTTTTCAGCAAGATATTTTTTATAGAGTTTTAGAAAATAGATTTTGTTCGCATCGCTTGCAAAGATAATATCAGCATTTATTCCTCTATTATAAATGTGATAGTAATAATCTTTTTCTAAATTTTCTAATTTCATTTACACTTTGGCACTTTTTCAGACCTACAAGGTTTTAAAAACCTTGCAGGAAATTCGTTTCTCCTGCAAGTTCTTTTTTGATCTTGTAGGTATAGTTTTTTAATCGCACTCCTTTTTAAAGTTTACTTTATCAGACCTATAAGTTTCATAACCTTCTAGGATCATTAAATTAAATTTTTTACCGCCTGTACAATCACGTTTTCTATACTCGGTTTGGTAGCGGTAACTATATTTTCGGTATGTTTTTTTGCTTCGGAAGCTGTTGTTTTTCCAATACAAAATACAATAGAATCCTTCAATTTATTTTCTTTTGTAAAACTCTGCACCGCACTGGGACTAAAAAACATGATTCCGTCGAATTCCTGCCGAAAATGTTGAAAATTAAGCCTGGTTTTATAAACTTCAATTTCTTCAAAAGCAATATTGTTCTCTTTTAAAACTGAAGGAATTTCGTCCCTTCGTTTATTTCCGCAGAAAAAGGTAAACTTCTGTTCATTATAATTATTGAGGACGATATTTGCCAAGTTTCGACCATAATCTGCAACTTCAACTATTTTGTAATTATGATCCCTAAGATATGCTGAAGTTTTCTCACCCACACAAAAACATTTTTCAATCGAAATGCACTTTTTTACGACGGCTTTAGCTGCATTTTTACTGGGAATGATCGCATTTTCAACTGAAATAGCTTCAAAATCGACAAAATCGATCTGAATAGCGTCATATTCCACAAATCTAAGTCCGGAATTTAAAACAAGCTGTTTTTGGGCAGTAGAAAGCTTTTTTGTGGAGAGGAGGGTTGGCATTTCCTTACTTTTTCATGACCTTTTTGAACTCCAGCATCAGTTCTTTTCCGCCTTTGTTCAAAATTTCTTCGGCACAGGCTTCTCCAAAACCTTCAATTTCATCTACAGGAACTTCTTTTTCTACTTCAAATTTCGTGCTTCCGTCAATACTTAAGAGTGACCCTTTAAAATGCACAATATCGTCCTTTACAGTCGCAATAGCCCCAATAGGTGCGGTACAACCACCTTCTAATTTCTTCAGAAATTCTCGTTCGATATGAACAGCGATTTCAGTTTCTCTATGGTTTAAAGCCGAAACAGCTTTTTGGCAAAATTCGTCCTCTTTCTTTACAACAATTAACATGGCACCCTGGGCGGGTGCGGGAATCATCCAATCAAGATCGATGAAATTATCTGGTTTTATTTCAATTCTTTCGAGTCCGGCCGCTGCGAATATTGCTCCGTTCCAGTCGCTATCTTCAAGTTTTTGCATGCGGGTGTTCACGTTACCGCGGAGGTCGACAACTTTGTGTGTGGGATATTTATTAAGCCATTGTGCTTTTCTGCGAAGGCTTCCGGTGGCAATAATTCCTTCGGCATCTAAGAAATCCAAACCTTTATGAACAAGAATATCGCTGAAATTTGCCCTTTTCATCACTGCACCTTCTATAATTCCTTTTGGAAGAGCTGTAGGAACGTCTTTCATAGAATGTACCGCAATGTCAATTTCATTTTTTATCATGGCGACATCCAGGGTTTTAGTGAAAATCCCGGTAATTCCCATCTCGTAGAGTGGTTGATCAAGGTTGAGGTCTCCGGAAGATTTTACCGGTACCAATTCACTTTCGTGGCCAAGTTTTTCCAATGCAGCCTGTACCGTTTTTGCCTGCCAGAGGGCAAGTTCACTATCGCGGGTGCCTATTCTAATTACTTTGTTCATTTCTGAAGTTCTTCAAGTTGAAAAACTTTCTGGATAAGTTCCAGGCTCTCATCTGTAGTATTGGAATCTCCTTTTAAATGATTGGCGAAATGCTTCATTATTTTCTGAATAATGCGATTGCTAACAATTTCTGCCTGCTCATCGTTAAAGTCGGCTATTTTTTTACGCTGAAAGTCCAATTCGGCATCTTTCATCGTTCTCAATTTCTTTTTTAGCGCTTTTATGGTAGGTGCAAATTTCCTGGTTTCCAGCCACTGATTAAATTCGTTTTCCACTTCTCCAATTATAACTTCTGCCTGCGGAATAAACTGCTTGCGCCGCTCCAGCGTCTCATCGGTAATTTTGGAGAGTTGATCCAGGTGCAGTAATTGCACATTTTCAAGCTTGGTTACATCTTCAGAAACATTCTTTGGAATGGACAAATCCAGGACCAGGAGATCTTTTTTGCAGTAAATAAGTTCTTTAGAAACCGTTGGGTTCTGAGCACCCGTAGCAACAATAAGGATGTCTGCTTTTCTAATTTCTGCCTGTAGATCTGCATAATCTTTAACAATAAGACTGAATTTTCCGGCTATTTTTTCAGCCTTGTCTTTTGTTCGGTTAATTAGCGTGATCTGGTTATTTTGTGTATGCTTTACAAGGTTTTCGCACGTATTTCTACCTATTTTTCCTGTTCCGAAGAGAAGAATATTTTTTTCTGAAACATTCTCTACATTATTCAGAATATATTGTACAGAAGCGAAAGAAACAGAAGTTGCCCCGCTGGAAATTTCAGTTTCGTTTTTAATTCTTTTACTGGCCTGAATTACTGCGTTTACAAGCCTTTCAAGAAAAGCATTCGCCACGTCAAACTCTTTTGAACGAGTAAAAGCCAGCCGTAACTGACTAATAATTTCAAAATCGCCCAGGATCTGACTGTCCAGGCCGGTACCTACACGAAACATGTGGGAAATAGCTTTCTTGTTCTTGTGAACGTAAGCCACTTTCTCAAATTCTTCTACAGTACCGTGAGTGTGTTCGCAAAGAAGTTTAATAAGCTGAAAAGGATGTTCAGCAAAACCGTAAATTTCTGTCCGGTTGCAGGTAGATGTCAGTAAAATCCCGTCTACACCTTCATCTTTAGCTTGTTGCAGCAATCTGTTCTTGGATTCTTCATCAAGGCTAAAATGTCCTCTTATTTCTGCATCGGCCTTTTTATAACTAAGGCCAATCGTATAAAAATGTTTTCCTTTAGAAATATGATAATCTTCCATGTACCTGTTTGGGGTATGAGGAGCAAAAGTACTATATAGAGAAAGTATAAAGTAACGCTGTAAGTACTAAATGTGTCGATAGATGATAATTATTAACAAAAAGTGAGACAAAATTTGAAAATGCCGTACTTTTGGAGTAAACCGAAAGGTTTTTGCTTTACAATTTGGTTTCATTCTAAATAAGAAAGAGAAAAAGCTATGGATGATCAAGTAAAAAATACCGCTGGAGGTTTAACAGAGGAAATAAAAGTGGAAGAGGGCTTCTTTGTACTCAAGTTTCAAAATGATACTAATGACACTCAACAAATGGTGCGGGACATAGATAATACTTTTATACAATTCCACTTTAGTGTAAAAGGGCATGGTAAATTTATGTTCAATAACAGCAGTTATGAACTTCCTTTAGTAGAAGAAAATTCACTTTTGCTTTATAATCCGCAGCGCAGTTTGCCTTTAAATCTCTCCCTGGCAGCAAATTCCTGGCTTATTTCGCTGGTTATTTCCATCAAAAAATTTCACTCCCTGTTTTCTCAGGAGGCTGGATATATCACTTTTTTAAGTAAGGAGAACCAGGATAAAAAATATTATAAGGATGCCCCCGTTTCTCCTTCAATGGCTATAGTGCTTAACCAGTTGATGAATTTTAACCTAACGCCCAGCATTAAAAATCTTTATTTTAAAGGTAAAGCATACGAGCTTTTAAGCCTTTATTTTAACAGGACTGAAGATCCCGATGTGGAGCAATGCCCTTTTTTAAGTGACGAAGAAAATATCCTGAAGATTAGAAAAGCAAAGGACATTGTAATTAATCGAATGGCAGAGCCACCTTCTTTACAGGATCTGGCAGAGGAAATTAACCTAAGCCTGAAAAAGCTGAAGGAAGGTTTTAAACAGATTTATGGGGATTCGGTTTATAGTTTTTTATTCGATTATAAGATGGAATACGCCCGAAAATTGCTGGACAGCGGGGAATATAACGTAAACGAAGTGGGGCTGAAAATAGGTTACAGCACTTCCAGTCATTTTATTGCTGCTTTCAAGAAAAAATTCGGTACTACGCCTAAAAAGTACGTGATGTCTTTACCTTCGACTACGTAAGTGCATTATTGTGAATTTCAGCAAAAAATCCTCCATTTTAGCAGGAAAAAATAAGTTTTCTTCTTCTATAGGGCAATAAGAAAGTATAATGCACAAGCTGTTTGCCCCTCAAATTATAGTTCTATTTTTGTTCTGAAAACGAAAAGTTATGAGTAAAGGTGCACTTCTTGTAAATCTGGGTTCTCCAGATAGTACAGATCCTAAAGACGTAAAAAAGTATCTTGGTGAATTCCTGATGGACGAAAGGGTTATAGATGTTCCTTACTGGGCACGAACGCTACTTGTTAAAGGAATAATATTGAATACCAGGCCAAAGAAATCTGCCGAAGCTTACCAGAAAATTTGGTGGGATGAAGGTTCTCCTCTAATTGTATTGTCGGAAAGATTACAGTCGAAAATTGACAAAATCACCTCTGTACCTGTCGCGCTCGCAATGAGGTATGGGAGTCCCAATATTTTATCTGGATTACAGGAGTTGCATGATAAAGGTGTAGATGAGGTACTTATTTTTCCGCTTTATCCCCAATTCGCCATGGCTACTACCGAGACGATTCTGGTTTTGGCCGAAGAACTGCGAAAGGAACATTTTCCGGAGATGAAATTCACAAGCGTGCCTGCATTTTATAATCATCCGGATTATATAAGGACTCTGGCAAACAGCATTTCCGAAGAATTAAAAGGCGTGGATTTTGAGCATCTTTTGTTTTCTTATCACGGAGTGCCGGAAAGGCACATACGTAAGAGCGATATTACCAATTCTCATTGTAAAATAGATGGTTCCTGTTGTAAGACAGCTTCTACAGCACATCAATTCTGTTACAGGCACCAGTGTTATGAAACTACGCGGCTGGTGGCAGAATACCTTGAATTAAAAGAAAATACGTATAGCGTTTCTTTCCAGTCTAGATTAGGATTTGATCCGTGGTTACAGCCTTATACAGACAGGACTATAGAAAGGTTCGGGAATCAGGGAATGAAAAAACTGGCCATAGTTACACCCGCTTTTGTTTCAGACTGTCTCGAAACCCTCGAAGAAATAGCCATGGAAGGCGAAGAGATTTTTCATGAAGTTGGAGGTAAGGAATTTACTGTTGTGCCATGTCTAAACGATCGGCATGACTGGGTGAATGTTCTTGGCAGGTGGATTGATGAATGGGCTTACCAAAAGCCTGTTGAAGCATAATGGCAAGGATAGATTCGGCGGCACTGGGAAACAGGCCAATCAGTAGATTATTGATTCAGCAGGCCGCACCGGCTTCGGTGGGAATCCTGGTAATGTCCCTTAACATCCTTATTGATACAATATTTGTTGGGAACTGGATAGGCCCCACAGCCATTGCGGCAATAAATGTCGTTTTACCTGTATCCTTTTTTATAGCTGCTTTAGGTATGGCTATTGGGATAGGTGGTTCTTCTATTATTTCCAGGGCGCTTGGTGCAGAGCAGCAGGACAGAGCGCTTAAAACTTTTGGAAATCAAATTACGCTCACGCTACTTCTTACCATTACCATGGTTGTTGTGGGGCTTGTATTTATAAATGATCTTATTCCTGCTTTTGGTGGTAAAGGTGACATCTTTGATCCTGCAAAAGTTTATTACCGCGTGGTGCTTTACGGGGTACCTTTCCTAGCGTTATGCATGATGGGGAACAGTGTGATAAGGGCAGAAGGAAAGCCGAATTTTGCAATGGCGGCGATGATAATTCCTTCGGTAGGCAACCTAATCCTGGATTATTTTTTAATATATAAGCTGGAAATGGGGATGCTTGGAGCCGCGTGGGCTACAACAGCTTCCTATGTGTTTTGTCTTGGTTACGTGGTCTGGTTTTTTCTCTCTAAAAATTCTGAATTAAAAATAAGCTGGCCACATTTTGGGTTTGACTGGCCTATTCTTAAGGAAATTTCCTCCCTTGGTTTCGTCACCCTTGCCAGGCAGGCGGTGGTAAGTATCACTTATTTGCTGATGAACAATATCCTGTTTGATCTTGGCGGAGAGGATTCTGTTACCGTCTATGCTATTATCGGCAGGATGCTAATGTTCGCACTTTTTCCCGTGCTTGGGGTAACACAGGGATTTTTACCTATTGCGGGATTTAATTATGGTGCAAAAAAATATGCCCGGGTGCGGAAGAGTATAAATACAGCGATTCTATATGCGGTAATTCTGGGTTTACTGGTTTTTACCGGAATAATGAGTTTTGCTGAAGAAATAGTAAAAATTTTTACAGATAATGCCACTATTATAGCAGAAACTCCAGATGCCATGCGCTGGGTTTTTGCCGCCACACCAATAATTGCACTTCAGTTAATAGGCGCGGCATATTTTCAGGCAGTAGGCAAGGCTGTTCCGGCTTTTTTACTCACCCTTTCCAGGCAGGGTTTTTTCTTTATTCCGTTGGTGCTAATTTTGCCGCGGTTCTATGGAGAAATTGGCGTCTGGATTTCTTTTCCAATTGCCGATTTCCTTTCCACCGTAGTGACAGGATATTTTCTAAACCGGGAAATAAGAAAAAGCCTTAAAACAGAGACTGCTTAGACACTGTTTCGGCATAGCACTTTATTAGTTATATTTGTAATAAAGCCGGAGATATGAACAGGGATCAGTTAAAAATAGAACTTCTTCAAAAAATCATTGAGTGTAATGACGAAAAGTTGCTTGCAGAAGTGGATAATATTCTAAAATCTTTTCCTTCTGAAGTAAAAGAAGCCACGGAGCAGTACTTTGCCAGTTCTCCTATTCCTGATTCTCATTATGAACAACTAGATAGAGACTATCAAAAATACAAGGAGGGAAAAATAGAACTGGAATCCTGGGCTGAAGTTAAAGAACGTATTAAAATAGAGCATGAGCTTTAAAATCAGGCTCTTCCCCAGAGCGGAAAAGGAAATTTCAGAAGCTGTCCTATGGTATGAAAATAAACAAAAAGGATTGAGTACAGTTTTTATAGATAAATTAGATTCTACATTCCGCATTTTAAAGCAGAATCCTCATAGTTTTATCCGTAGAAATAAATTCCGTCAGGTTCAGGTAGAAAAATCCCCCTATATTATTATCTATAATATTGAAGAGAATGAAATTATTATCCACTCCGTCTTCCATACCCGTCAGGATCCCACAAAAAAGCCATAAGCAGTGATTGAATATTATAATTACATAAAATCACTTCATCTTATTTTTGTGATCACCTGGTTTGCCGGGCTTTTTTATATTCCGCGGTTATTTGTTTACCATATTGAAGCCGCTCAGAAATCAGAACCGGAAAAAACAATTCTTACAGATCAATTTAAGCTAATGACCCAAAGGTTGTGGTACATTATCACCTGGCCCTCGGCTATACTGGCTACTGTTTTTGCAATCTGGCTGCTTTTTCTTATTCCCTCCTGGCTTCAGCAGGACTGGATGCTGGTAAAGCTGGGATTTGTAGTGCTGCTTTTTGCCTACCACTTTAAAAGCCATTTAATTTTTAAAGAGCTGCAAAGGGATATTATAAAATGGACATCCACCCAAATGAGGATCTGGAACGAAGGATCAACCCTTGTGCTTTTTGCTGTGATTTTCCTTGTAATTGTTCGGGATGCAATCAACTGGATTTATGGAGTGCTGGGAATATTTGCACTGGCAATTGTGCTGATGCTGGGAATAAGATTATACAAAAAAATAAGGTCAGGCAACCCGAAATCCTAGACTGGTGCGATAATTGATAAAACGGAAGTAAGAAATTTTCTATGAGGCTTTTAAAACTTTCCCTGCGTACGCGAATCTTTATATCCATGATATTGCTGGTGCTTGGAGCTTCTATTCTTATTGCCGGTGTTACCGTTTATCAATACAAACAGGAAGCTGAAAACTATCACAGGGAACGCCTGGAGAGAAAAGAGCAGGCAATCAAGGAAAACCTCAAATTTGTCTTGGCCAACACTACTTATCTGGTTGATACCGAAAATATTCCTTTAATTTTTGAGGAGCGAGATAAGATTTATCAAATAGCGCAGGTACATGAAATGCCTATTAATATCTATGATCTGGAAGGGAGGTTACTGGTAAAATCCAGTGGTTTTGCCTTTAGGGATACTACAGATAACCGGATAGATCCAAATATAATTGAGAAACTGGATTCCTCAAGCAAGAGAAGATATTTAAGAAAGACAGAGGTGGAGGGCCGAAAATACAGGTCCTCCTATAGTTATATTACCGACCATAAATTTAAGCCGCTGGCAATTTTATATTTACCTTATCTTCAGGATGATAGTTTGCTTAACAGGGATCTCAATAACTTCTTGATGCGTATGGGCGAGATTTATCTCTTTATGCTCATTTTGGCAATTATCATGTCCTATTTCCTTTCAAGGTATATCACGAAATCTTTAAAGATCATTTCTGAAAAAATTAATCAGACGAGACTGGACAAAAAGAACCAGAAAATTGAGCTCAACAATGCCACAGAAGAAATTTTTGCGCTGGTTTCAGCATATAATAGTATGATTGATGAACTGGAAGAAAGTGCTGTAAAACTGGCTACAGGAGAACGGGAACAGGCCTGGCGGGAAATGGCAAAACAGGTAGCGCATGAAATTAAAAACCCGCTAACTCCAATGCGCCTTAGCGTACAAAGCTTTGAGCGTCAATTCGATAAAAATGATCCTGATATTGAACAAAAGGTAAAGGAGTATAGCGATACACTTATTAGTCAGATTGATACAATGAGTTCCATTGCTTCGGCTTTTTCAAATTTTGCTAAAATGCCGGCGCAGCAAAATGAGACGCTTAATGTTCCAAAAATTGTAAAACTGGCGCTGGATATATTCAATGAGAATTATATTGTCTTTACTTCAGAAAAAGAAGAAATACTGGCAAAATTCGACAGGACTCAGCTTATTCGTGTAATTACTAATCTTGTAAAAAATGCCGTGCAGGCATTAAAGGAGCAGGAAGATCCTAAAATCCTGGTAAGTGTGGAGGAGGAAGAAGAGAATGTTTGTATTTCAATTTGTGATAATGGCTCGGGAATACCAGATAAAAACAAAGAAAAAATCTTCGAGCCAAAATTTACCACAAAATCAAGCGGAATGGGGCTAGGGCTGGCGATGGTTAAAAATATCGTGGAAACCTATAATGGAACAATAAATTTTATTTCCAGTCCCGATAAAGGCACTATCTTTAAGGTAAGATTTCCCAAATGGAGTGGGAAAGTCCACGGAATAAATCAATAAAACCGAAAATAGACCGGAATGGATTATAAAAACCTCATTGTAGAAATAGATGATAACATTTTGTATGTGACCATCAACAGGCCATCTAAATTAAACGCTTTAAATAAAGATACCATTGCAGAGCTTCATGAAGCTTTTGCCGACGCGAAGGAGGACGAAGAAACTAAAGTTATCATTTTAACCGGAAGTGGAGAGAAGGCTTTTGTTGCAGGTGCAGACATCAGTGAGTTTTCAGATTTCTCTCCCGAAGAAGGGAAACAATTGGCGGCAGATGGGCAGGCGAAGCTTTTTGATTACGTGGCCAACTTTCCAAAGCCCGTAATTGCGGCTATTAATGGCTTTGCCCTTGGGGGTGGACTGGAACTTGCCATGTCGGCACATTTTAGGATCGCTAGTGACAATGCAAAAATGGGACTTCCGGAGGTTTCCCTGGGAGTAATTCCGGGTTATGGCGGAACCCAGCGTTTACCGCAACTGGTAGGTAAAGGCCGTGCTATGGAAATGATCATGACTGCCGGGATGATCGATGCCAATCAGGCGCTTCGGTATAACCTCGTAAACCATGTGACCGCGCAGGACGAATTAATTGAATTTGCTGAAAGCATGGCCGCAAAAATCCTGAAGAATTCTTCAGTAGCCATAAGCGCGGCAATAAGGGCGATAAATGCCAATTATGAGGCGGGAGTAAATGGATTTGAAACAGAGATTGAAGAATTTGGAAGATGTTTTGGAACCGAAGATTTTGAGGAAGGAACTTCTGCTTTTCTAAATAAACGTAAAGCTAATTTCCCCGGAAAATAGGGGGGATCAGATTTCATAAAAATAGGGATTAATTCCATTAATCTGGATTTATTCCCTATTTTTGTTTTATGGTAGAAGGGGATTTTATAAAGGGAAGAGGAGCACAACGCAACGTTCACAACAGGTTTGATACGTACAGCCATGAAACAAGGGATGATTTTCTCAACTATTGTGCGGTAGAAGGGGATGAGGTGCAG
Source organism: Autumnicola edwardsiae (assembly GCF_031846505.1). Classification (NCBI taxonomy): domain Bacteria; kingdom Pseudomonadati; phylum Bacteroidota; class Flavobacteriia; order Flavobacteriales; family Flavobacteriaceae; genus Autumnicola; species Autumnicola edwardsiae. The sequence goes on along the minus strand of NZ_JAVRHP010000031.1, from coordinate 16,113 downwards.
GATTCAAAGACCACCTTAATAGATACCTTCCCTAAAACTATTGTAAATAAAGTTAATAGTCCCGATGTAGGAATGGGATTTTCCCTAAATCCGTACCAGGGATGTGAACATGGTTGTATTTATTGCTACGCCCGAAATTCTCATGAATATTGGGGATACAGCGCCGGACTCGATTTTGAGCAGAAAATCCTGGTAAAAAGGAATGCCGTTGAGCTACTGGAGAAGAAATTGAGCGGCAGGAGCTGGCAGGCAGAAACCATTGTACTTTCCGGAAATACCGACTGTTACCAACCTATAGAAAAGAAGCTCAAGATCACGCGGCAACTATTACAAACTTTTTTAAAGTACCGGCACCCTGTAGGTATAATTACTAAAAATGCCCTCATCCAAAGGGATATCGATATTCTTAAAGAACTCGCTGCAGATAACCTGGTGCATGTGAACCTTTCGGTAACATCTTTACATGAAGAAACCCGCAGGATTCTTGAGCCACGCACGGCGAGTATTAAGAAACGGTTGGAAACTATAGAAAAATTATCTGTTGCAAACATTCCTGTAAGCGTGATGATGGCACCAATCATTCCGGCCATCAATAGTCATGAAATTATGCCTTTGGTAAAGGAGGTTGCTGAAAGGGGAGCGCGAAGTGTGGGTTATACCATTGTGAGGTTAAATGGATCCATTGGACAAATTTTTACAGATTGGATAAAAAAAGCGCTTCCAGACAGGGCAGAGAAAGTATTGCATCAGATTGAGAATATCCATGGCGGAAGTTTAAATGACAGCCGGTTTGGAACCCGCATGAAAGGCGAAGGAAAATTTGCTGAACAGGTAGAACAGCAGTTTAAGATCGCCAGGAAAAAATACCTGAAGGATCGTCTTCGTACTCCCTTAAACCTGGATCTCCACGAGCAGTTTAAGGACGGGCAGCTAAAGCTTTTTTAGTTTCCTGTCTATTTTCTACAAAGACTGAAAATTTTAATAACTTAATCTGAAATTAAAGGACCTATGCCTGAATTACCTGAAGTCGCTTATCAAAAGAAGTATGTAGATGCGACCGCGCTGCATAAGGAAGTTGTGAAAATAGATTTTGGTGCAAAGAAGTTATTCCAGTCTCCGCAAAAGGAATTTGAAGATGCTATTTTAAACGAAAAAATCTCCGGAACCCAACAATTGGGAAAATATTTGTTTTTAAAGATAACTTCAGAAAAAGAGTTGGTGCTTCATTTTGGAATGTCCGGAAAAATGGAATTTTATCAGCATGATGAAGTTCCAAAACATGCCCAGCTTACGCTCTTTTTTGAAGATGATTCACGTTTGTCCTTTGTTTGTCCGCGTAAATTCGGAAAAATTTATTTAGCTGAAGGAATAGAAGATTTTCAGAAGAAACATTCTTTAGGGAACCATGCGCTGGATGTCAAGGAAGAGGAATTTATGGATTTGCTTCAGGATAAAAAAGGAAGTATAAAAAGTGCATTAACAGACCAGCATCTTATTGCCGGAATTGGTAATTTATATGCTGATGAAATCCTTTTTCAGTGTAAAATTCATCCGAAAACGAGTACGGCAAAGCTTTCTGAAAAAGAGAAGAAGTCTTTGTTCGAAAAAATGGAAAAAATTCTGAAAAAAGTCATAAAAAGTAAGACTGAAGATTCAAAACTACCTGAGAGTTACCTCACAAGGCACCGGAAGGAAGGAGCAGACTGTCCAGATTGTAAGGGCAAGGTGGAGATGATAAAAATTTCCGGGAGAAGCACCTATTTTTGCCCCGATTGCCAGGTTGAAAAATAGTTAACATCACCTTTGCAGCAATAACAAAGTAGATTTGGTCCAATAAATTAATGAAGGTCGAAAATTGGCAATTTTCATGCCTCACCATTCCACTCGTTATAGAATTGATCGAGATAAAGCTCCATAAAATTATGCCTTTCTGCAGCGATTTTGCGGCCGGTTTCGGTGTTCATCCTGTCTTTAAGTAAAAGCAGTTTTTCGTAGAAATGATTAATGGTAGGCGCATTGGAAGCTTTATATTCTTCTTTGGTCATGTTGAGGTTCGGTTCAATTTCGGGATCATACAAACCTCTGCCTTTAAATCCGCCATAATTGAAAGTCCGTGCAATCCCAATAGCACCAAGTGCATCCAGCCGGTCTGCATCCTGTACAATATCCAGCTCTTTAGAACTAAATTTTCGGGCTACGTTTCCGCCTTTAAAAGAAATATTTTCGATAATTTTTATCACATGTTGGATAACTTCCGAAGAAACCTTTTGGGATTTCAAAAATTCTTCTGCAATCTTGGGTCCAACGGTTTCGTCTCCATTATGAAATTTGGAATCTGCAATATCATGTAAAAGCGCTCCCAGAGCGATAACAAGATTATTAGCATCTTCTCCTTCAGCGATAAGTTTTGCGTTATTAAAAACCCGTTGAATGTGAAACCAGTCGTGGCCACCTTCGGCACCTTTTAGAGTTTCTTTTACAAATACTGTGGTATTTTCTATAATTCCGGTTTCTTGTGAGGTCATTAATTTGTGTTACAAACCTTACAGGTTTTTAAAACCTGTGAGGTTTAGCGGGTTAGTAAAATAATCTTATTTAATATCTGAAATAATTGTGCGCTCCACCAGCGCAATAAGGCTGTCTGGATCGTCTGAAGATACGGGGATGGGCTTATGTACTTTTAATTTAAAATGCACGCCCAGGCCTAAAGGAAAAAGTCCGTGCTGAAACAGCTTCCAGGAATTGTTAATAGTAAGTGGTACTACCATTGCATCTGGCATTTTTTTAAAAAGTATCTGCATACCTCGTACAGCAAACTTTTTAGGATGACCGGTGCGGCTCCTGGTGCCTTCAGGAAAAATAACGGCAGATCTGTTGGTCTCCTTAAGATAATCAGCAAATTTGCCCATTTTCGTTAAAGATTCCCGCGGATTCTTACGATCTATAAGAACCGAGCCGCCGTGTCTTAAATTGAAGGAAATACCGGGTATTCCTTTTCCTAATTCCTTTTTACTAACAAATTTTGGATGATGATCCCTTAAGTACCATATTATAAGGGGAATGTCATACATTCCCTGGTGGTTAGCCACAAAAATGCAGGGTTTTTCCACCGGAATATCGTGGGAATTCTCAAAACTGAAACGGGCTCCCGTTACATCCAGGCACCTCATCAGGAATAAGTTAAAAATGTCCACACTTTTCTTGTGAGCATAGTATCCTCCCAGTTTTAAAGAAATCCATTGGATGATATGAAAGACTGCAAGATTTATAAAAAAGAAAATATAGCTTATTACCGAAAGCGGATAAGAAAGTACTTTTTTCATTACTAAATTTAAAACGACAAAAATATGGTTTTAAACCTACACCGGGCAAGTAGAGGTGAATCTTATGTGGTAATCATATTTGGTTCTCCTGTAGTAAATATAAGATGTCACTTTCCAGTAAAGGTTACGTCTCTTCATTGAAAAAAAATAAAAAAACCGTTCAGAAAAAAATCCAAACGGTTTTAAAATTCTTTTTTTAAAAAATCTTAGCAGAACTCGTTATAAGCTCCTGTAAGATTTTCTGCGATCATTTCTGCAGGGCGTCCTTCAATATGATGGCGCTCCAGCATGTGAACCAGCTCCCCGTCTTTATAAAGTGCCATAGATGGCGAAGATGGAGGAAAAGGAACCATATAACCACGGGCTTTGTCTGTAGCTTCTTTATCTACACCTGCAAAGACAGTATATAAATTATCTGGTTTTTTCGCATTCTGTAAAGACATTCTTGCCCCTGGACGAGCGTTAGCTGCAGCACAACCACATACCGAATTAACTACTACCAATGTAGTTCCTTCCTTCTTCATAGCGGCATCAACTTCTTCTACAGTATGTAATTCTTCAAAACCTATATTGGTAAGGTCTTCTCGCATTGGTTTTACTAAATCTGCTGGATACATATATTGTAATTTTATATTAAACTAATTGTGAACTACAAAGATACCAAATATTGTTCACGTGAGCATATCTCAAATTCCTATCAGATAATAGGTTGAATTTATAAAGCTTAGGTTTTATAGATCCCGTTGCGGTTTTATACTTCTATAAAATAGTATCTTTGCTTTTTAAAAGAATTGCCTCATGATTAAATGGTTTGCGGCCCTGCTGGGCTTCATGTATTTTAGATTTGCAGGTGCTATCCTGGGATTTATTTTAGGAACTGTTTTAGATAACTATATACGTTCCAGTGGAGGGTTACTGGATGGTTTATTTGGCGAACAGAAAAAAAAGACAGTCTCCCCGGGAGATTTTGAACTTAACCTGCTTTCGCTATGTGCCCTGGTTATTAAAGCCGATGGGCAGGTTTCCCAGAGAGAGCTTGATTATGTGCGTTCTTATTTTGTTAGTTCCTATGGTAAGGAACGGGCAAATGCGACCTTCAGGACCTTTAATGATGTAATTAAGAACCGGGAGCTTTCTTCTTACCGTATAGCACAGTATCTTGCACATCGCACCAAGTATCCTACTCGCCTCCAAATCACTCATTTTCTCTTCGGAATAGCTCAGGCAGATGGTACGGTGAGCGAAGCTGAAACCAGGATCATTCAGGAAATAGCCGGATATCTCCGTATAAGTAAAATGGATTTTGAAAGTATTAAAGCGATGTTCTTTAAAAAGACAGCAGAAAGTGCTTATAAAATCCTTGAAATCGACAAGAGCGCTACAGATGCTGAAGTAAAAAAGGCCTTTAGGACCATGGCTAAAAAATACCACCCCGATAAACTGGGCCATATGGACGAAGCCTATCGCAAGGGAGCCGAAGAAAAGTTCCGGAAAGTACAGGAAGCCTACGAACAAATCCAGAAGGAGCGGGGAATGTAACTTAAAAGTTATATTTAAGGTTCAACATTATATTCCGGCCGGGGCTGCTCACGTTAAATGCCCTTAAAATGGACATATGGTCAACATAATTGTCATTTAAAGCATTGTAAGCGGTTATACCTGTTTCTAATTGATGATTTTCGAAATGGAATTTTTTACTCAATCCCAGGTTCAGCAAGGTGTAACCAGCTGTAGTCTCTTCATTTAACCCGGCCCTGTTTTGATCACTTATCATCCTGAGTTTTGTAAAAGCATAAAGTGATTTATCCTTTAATCCGAAATACCCCAATTCCAGGTTAAAATTATCCGGAGGGATAAAACTAAGGTTCCGGTTACTTTTAAGGTCTTCTGCACGTACAAATGCGCCCGAAAATTTAGTCACCAGTCTTTGGTTATTAAACCAGCTGTTTTTCAGGTTAAATTCAGCTCCGTACAAAAATGCGTTTGTTTGCAGGTAAGACCATACTTCAAGGTTTTCTTCCGGTATAGTTTCCGTAGTCGACGTGAAATAAATGTAATTGTTCACTTTACTTCCAAAAGCTGAAAAAACACCTTCAAACCATTTATTCCGGTAGGTATAGTTTATATCAGCTTGCACGCTTTGTTCCCTGCCAAATCCATCATTACCTTTTTCAAAGCGACTTGTACCGGGATGTGGGCCATTGGAGAACAATTCTGCAAGATCTGGTGCTCTGAACCCGGTGGAGAAATTCAGTTTTAACTGATTCTTCTGGTCAAAATTTTTTGTGGCGCCAATAGATCCTGTAAACCCGTTAAATGTTCTGGTCAGTTTCCGGTTATCGGGATTGCCCGGTAAAATAAAATCATCCTCAATTAATTCTGCCGAACCCGCATCTGCAGTTACTTTACGAAAATCGTAACGCAGTGCTCCCTGGAAGTACCAGGAATTTAGTTCCAGACTAGCGAGGTAGTATAAGCCACTTTCAAAAACATCGGCATCGGGTATTAAAAATTCCTGCGAGTCTTTAATGTTTCGGGTTTTTACAAAACTTCCCTGTGTCCCAAAGCTGTGATTTATTTTTCCCCCGTTTAAACTTATCCGGGCATTTAAAAAAGTATGGTTTTGTTGTAACCCTAGATCCACCAGGTCATAATCTTGTTCAATTTCCTTACGAATATTAGAGTGGTGGGAAAGGTGCAGGGAAGTTTTCAGGTCCTTATGCTGTGTATTTTGATTATAGGATAGCAGGAAATCTTCTACCTTCTGAAAAGGCAATTGCATCTCCCTGTCATTTCTGGTGGTTGCCAGGCTTTTGCTCTCCTGCATTTCTTCATCCAGAATGATCCCCAACTTTTGATCATTGTAGGAAAATGATAATTTATTCTGAAAATGTTCCCCTTCAATTCCGGTATGGATTCTAAGAGTTTTAGTATTAAACCTGCTATTTCCAATTATCTTGTTATTGCCGTTCTTATAGTCGGCATGGTTCTCGTAAGCCAGGTCTGCGGCGAAAAATATTTGGTTAGTAAGCATTTTTCCAATGGAGCCGTAAGTTCTTATCCCGTTTGAAATACTGTTGAAAGTAGTCCCAATATTCCCGGAAATTTTATTCGATTCTTTGTAAAATTCGTCATCATGGGTTAGTAATACACCTCCCAGTGCTCCAGAGCCATATAAAACCGAAGCCGGACCTTTAATCACATCTACCTTCTTTACACCCAAATCGTTTATACCCAATCCATGGTCTGCGCCCCACTGGTGATTTTCCAGTTTGTTTCCCTGGTAAATGGTGACTACCCGGGAGAATCCCAGGCCGCGTATAAACGGCTTAACAATTCCCTGTCCAAATTCGGCCCCATAGACTCCCGGGACTTCTCTTAAACTGCCCATCATCCCGTTGGGATTACCTTTTGATACTATCCCCTGCATATCTATACTGGAGATATTATATGGAGTCCTTCGGGTGAGTCTGGTCTGGGTATCTACGATAATAACTTCATTTAACTCAGATTGGTTGAGTTCAAGTTCCAGGGTTTCCTCAGTTTTACTGTTAGCGATTATAATGATCTGTTCTTCTAAACTTTTGTAGCCAATAGAACTGATTTTTACCTGATGCCTTCCAGCGGGAATATTTCTAAGCATAAAATCTCCATTTTCGTCTGCGGTAGTTCCCTTGCTTAAATTTTCTATATAAACCGTGGCAAATGATACGGGTGATCCTTCGTTTACTACTTTTCCTGAAAAGTGCCCCTCCTGGGCCCAGGTAATAACACAAGTTAATAAAGTTATACATGTTAGTAATTTCATATCTAGGATTTTGTCAAATGTACAACTATAATTTAGACAAGTCTAAAAATAGGATTTATAGATTTAAAAATGTAATTTTGGAATACGTAAATATTTGTTATGTTTAGCCTTTCTGAAGAAAATTACTTAAAAGCTATTTTCCACCTTGAACGCTCTTATAAAACAGGAGTTAGTACAAATGCTTTGGCAGAAGAGATGGAAACTAAAGCCTCTTCTGTAACAGACATGATTAAAAAACTTTCAGGAAAGAAACTGGTCAATTACCGTAAATATCAGGGCGTAAGACTAAGTGAATTAGGAAGAGAGACTGCTATAGAAGTGATTAGGAAACATCGATTATGGGAGTATTTCCTGGTGGAGAAGCTGGGTTTCCAGTGGGACGAGGTGCATGACATAGCAGAGCAACTGGAGCATATAAAATCTGAAAAACTTATTAGCCAGCTCGATAAGTTTTTAGGTTTCCCAAAAAGGGATCCTCATGGCGATCCCATTCCCGATGCCCAGGGGAAATTTGTGGTGGCCAATAAAATCCTGCTATCAGAACTGGAAAAAGAAAAAATGGGGATATGTGTGGGTGTTAAAGACTCTTCAGTAGATTTTTTACGTTTTCTGGATAAAAATAATATTGCCCTGGGAAAAGAGATAAAAGTTTTAGAAAAGGAAACCTTCGATGGATCTATGCTTGTTCTAATAGAAAATAATGAACTGCGAATTTCCCAGATCGTTTCTAACAATCTTTATATAAAAACAAATTAGAATGGAACAAATAATTACCTACTTTGAGCAATTGGATCCCGTATTGGCGGCTTTTTTAGCAACATTGTTTACATGGGGACTTACTGCTTTGGGTGCCTCTCTGGTTTTTCTTTTTAAGAACATGAATAGAAAAGTCTTTGATGGGATGCTGGGATTCACTGGCGGAGTAATGGTCGCGGCGAGTTTCTGGAGCCTTCTTGCTCCCGGGATAGAAATGAGCCCCGGGGAAGGTTTCGTAAAAGTCATCCCGGCAGTGGTAGGTTTTGGGCTGGGAGCCTTATTCATATTTGGGCTCGACAAAGTTTTGCCGCACCTGCATGTAAATTTTAAGATGGATGAAAAGGAGGGCGTGAAAACCAAATGGCATAAATCTGTTCTTTTAACCCTGGCAATTACGCTGCATAATATTCCTGAAGGGCTGGCCGTAGGAGTATTGTTTGGTGGAGCAGCTGCAGGGCTACAGGGTGCAAGTATAGGTGGTGCCGTAGCGCTGGCTATTGGTATTGGACTTCAGAATTTCCCTGAAGGTTTTGCAGTAGCAATGCCGTTAAGGGGGCAGGGATTAAGCCGCTGGAAAAGCTTTAATTACGGGCAACTTTCGGCTATTGTAGAACCTGTGGCTGCCGTTTTGGGGGCATGGGCTGTCCTGACTTTTGAGCCTATTTTGCCTTACGCACTCTGTTTTGCGGCCGGAGCCATGATTTTTGTAGTTGTGGAAGAAGTAGTGCCAGAAGCGCAACAGGGAAATTATACAGATATTTCTACCATGGGATTTATTGGTGGGTTTATGGTGATGATGACACTGGACGTTGGTTTAGCGTAAAACGTTGCAAATTCACACCGACCTTTTCTGAATATTTTAATCTGAAATTATTCCTGTAATAACGTGAGATTCCAACCTATAGGTCGATATTTGACATTTTTAGGCATCATCTTTTAAAGGTATTTCAGGATCTCTTATTCGTGTATTAGTGGCTATAGTTTGACTGGTCAACGACATTACCTTTCTTAAAGATCGATAATTGCCATTTTTGACGTGCGGCTATAATCGAAGTATATAAAAAGGATAGTTACAGGCTCAGGATTTGCTCAAAAAGTCACTTTTTCCGGATGTAGATACCGAAATTTTTGATTTTAAGACATTTCTCTGGACCAATTGTAGAAAAATAGGGTTCTTCCGAGTGTATTCTGAAGCTTATAATCAGCAAATAACCTGAAGAAATAGACTTCTAGCTGCAGCCGCATCCTGAAACCCCGCAGGCTTTCTGTTTTTCAGTCTTTCTGCGGATTAAAAAAGCAGGTTTCCATATAAATTTACTAATCATATATCCCACTGCGAGCGCAAAGGTCATAAAAACTAAAATATGTTGTAGTAATTCCATAGTAACTAAGTCGTTTTTATATTGTTTACTTACAATTATTTTAAAATCTGAAAGGCGGCCAAAGCCACTACGTATGCAAAAGCACTCATAAGCACCAGTTGCAATATTGGCCATTTCCAGGTATTGGTTTCCCTTTTTACAATCGCGAGTGTACTCATACATTGCATTGCAAAAGCATAAAAAAGCAACAGGCTTATCCCGCTCGCAAAGGTAAACAATGGGCCTCCAAGCACCGGATTGGTTTCTGCTGCCATCCGGTTTTTTATAGTCTCTTCCTCGTCACTACCTACACTATAGATAGTCGCCAGGGTTCCTACAAAAACTTCGCGTGCAGCAAAAGAGCTTATTATGGCTATTCCAATCTTCCAGTCGTAACCAAGAGGTGCGACCGCCGGTTCTATTGCCCGGCCCATGATGCCAATATAAGAATGCTTCAGTTTATAGGAAGAAACATCCTCCTGAAATTCTTCCGTAGAAGTACTTTCTTCAGAGTTATAGCCCGATGCCACTATTTCTTCAGCATTATTAAAATCTTCGCCCGGCCCAAAACTGGCTAAAACCCACAGGATTATTGAAATTGCCAAAATGATCTTACCGGCGCCCAGCACAAAAGATTTCGTTTTTTCAACTACGTTAATAGCGATATTTTTTATCATCGGTACCTTGTAATTCGGCATTTCGATAACAAAATAAGTCCTGTTTTTAATGTTTAATATGCTGTTTAAAATCCATGCCGAAAAGATAGCTGTCCCAAAGCCTATTAGGTAAAGTAACATTAAAGTAAGCCCCTGGTAATTAAACCCGAAGATTGTTTCATCCGGAATTACGAGTGCAATAATAATCAGATACACCGGAAGCCTTGCAGAACAGGTTGTGAAAGGAACTACCAGAATGGTGATAAGGCGTTCTTTCCAGTTTTCGATATTTCTGGTCGCCATAACTGCGGGAATTGCGCAGGCAGTTCCGGAAACCAGCGGGACCACGCTTTTACCACTTAATCCAAATCTTCGCATAATCCGGTCCATCAAAAAAACAACCCGGCTCATATACCCCGTTTCTTCTAAAATGCTTATAAACAGAAACAGAAATGCAATCTGCGGAATAAAAATTATAATTCCTCCAAGTCCGGGAATTATGCCTTCGGCCATGAGGTCTGTAAAAACCCCGGGAGGAAAGGTGTTGTTCACAATTTCGCTGAGGGATGCAAAAGTCTCGTCTATAAGGTCCATCGGGTAGCTGGACCAGTTATAAATGGCCTGGAATATCAGCAACAGGATAGAAAAGAAAATTACGTATCCCCAAACTTTATGGGTGAGCACCCTGTCCAGTTTTGCCCTTAGATCTGTCGCAGCATTAATATCTACGGTAAGGGCTTGTTTTAAAGTGCCGTTTATAAATTGATATCTTAAAACCGTCTCTTTCTGCTGAAGGCGTTTTAAGTCACTTTCGGACTTGGTATTAAAGTCTGTGGATTTATTTAGTTCCTTCCGGTCAATATTTCCGAAGTTAACATCCTGGGTAATTACCAGCCAAAGTTTGTATATGGATTGATTAGGAAAGGCTTTTCGTAGCCTGTCAAAATATTCAGGGTCAATTATGGAAGCATTTAAGCAGGGTTCTGTAGGAATGTGCTTATAATTAATGATCATTTCCTTAAGCTCATTGATCCCCTGGTTTTTTCTTGCACTTACCAGGGCAATTTTGGTCTTTAAGCGGTCTTCCAGCAGGTCTATGTCCAGTGAAATTCCTTTGCGTTCCATACGGTCTGCCATGTTAACAACAAGAATAGTAGGAATACCAAGATCTTTGATTTGGGTAAACAGAAGAAGGTTTCGCTTAAGGTTTTCGACATCGCTCACCACAACGGCGACATCTGGATAATCTTTATCATTTTTATTGAGCAGAAGCTCTATCACCACATTTTCATCCAGGGAAGATGCATTAAGGCTGTAAGTTCCCGGCAGGTCAAGAATATGAGCTTTTAACCCGCGGGGCAATTTGCAGATGCCTTCTTTCTTTTCTACCGTGATTCCGGGATAATTTCCCACCTTCTGGTTTAATCCTGTAAGCTGGTTAAAAACAGAAGTTTTCCCGGTATTGGGGTTTCCTATTAAGGCGACATTAATTTGTTTGCCCATGCTAGTCGATTAATTCTATTTCAATCTGTAGAGCCGTTTCCTTTCTAATAGCCAGGTGGCTTCCGTTAACATTGAGGTACAGGGGATCTCTAAAAGGTGCCATTTGCACCAGTTCTACTTCATTTCCCGGCAGGCAACCCATTTCCAAAAGTTTAAGCGGAACAGCATCGGCAGAGAATTCCTTAATAATTCCCCGTTGTCCACGCCTGAGATGTGCTACGGTAACTTTCAATGTTTATTTAGATTGAATTTAAACAAGGCAAAAGTAAGGGAAATAACACTAGTAGAAAAGCCTGAAGCTTAAAAAACTACTATTCCTTTTATTTGTTCTTTAAAAAGTCAATATCGGCCATGAGATTTTCAATAGCCTCAGGATCTGTACCATCATAAAAACCCCTTATCTGGCGGTTTTGGTCTATAAGCACAAAATTTTCTGTATGGATCATGTCGTATTTGCCGCCATCTCCTGTACTTTTCGTAGCCAGATAAGATTTTCTGGCGAGATCATAAATCTTCTTTTTATCACCGGTAACAAGGTTCCATTTTCCATCTATTACACCTTTTTCTTCAGCATATTTTTTTAACACGGGTACGCTGTCGGTCTTTGGAAACACAGTGTGTGAGAGCAGTAAAACTTCAGGATCATCTTTTATCTTTTCCTGAATTTTCAGCATATGATCTGTCATAATTGGGCAAATAGTAAGGCAGGTAGTAAAAAAGAAGTCGGCTACATAGATTTTATCCTTATAGAATTCCTGAGTGATCGTATCTCCGTTCTGGTTCACCAGTTCAAAATCTGCTATTTTATGGTATTTTCTTATATATTGAACTGTGGTGTCCACCAATTCCGCATTTACCATATCGGGTTGGTAAACGGGCAATGTCTTCTCGGGTTTAAGCAGCGAATAAATACTAAAAAGTATTATTGCCGAAAGAATGGAGAAGACAATGGCAAAGGTTTTGTATCGCTTAAAAAACTTTAGCATGAATAAAACTTTGGTGCAAAATTAACTGCTGGGAATCAAATAGTCACATTTTAGGGGCAAAAATTTCAGAAATGACAACAGTGGCAGATTTATACTTTTCTAGTAGTTTTTAAAAAGTTACTTTTGTGCGATTAAAATTTGAAGTTTAGAGAATGGATCCATTTGCAGTTAAAGCGATACAACTTTTACTTAGTTTATCATTGCTCATTGTATTACACGAGTTTGGGCATTACATCCCCGCCAAAATATTTAAAACAAGAGTAGAGAAATTTTTTCTGTTTTTTGATGTAAAATTTGCGCTTTTCAAAAAGAAAATCGGCGATACCGTCTACGGAATCGGGTGGCTGCCGCTTGGTGGTTATGTGAAAATTTCCGGGATGATAGACGAGAGCATGGACAAAGAGCAGATGTCGCAGCCGCCACAGCCATGGGAATTCCGCAGCAAACCGGCGTGGCAGCGTTTAATCATTATGCTGGGAGGGGTTACCGTAAACCTCGTTCTCGGTTTTCTGATTTTTATGATGATCCTTTTTGTTTGGGGCACCAGCTATGTTGGTCCCGAACAAATGCCTGAAGGTTTTGCAGTAGTAGACGAATTCAAGGAGTACGGTTTTGAAGATGGCGACAGGATTTTAGAGGTAAACGAAACCGGTTTTCAGAACAGTCTGGACATAAACCGCCATCTTTTTATGCGGGACGTGACTTCCATAACCGTTTTGCACCAGGATGGAAGTGAAGAAACCATTTCTATTCCAGAGGAGATTGGTGCCAAAATGTGGGAAGAAGGCATTATGCAGCCTTTTGTACCTATCCAGTCGCCGGTGTTGGACACTGTGGTGGCAGACAGGGCGGCGGCATTGGCGGGACTCCAAAAAGGCGACAGTATTATTTCTTTGAACAGCCGGGAAATTGGTTACTGGCACGAGGTAAGTCCTATTACAAAAGGGAATCCCAACAAGGAAATAGAGGTGGTTTACGAACGGGATGGCGAGATACAGGGATCTATGATTACTCCAGATGAGGAGGGATTAATAGGAGTAGCTGCCGTTCGTGGATTTGATTTTGAAAAACGTGAATATGGCTTTGCCGAAAGTATTTCTGAAGGATTTGAATACGGTTACTGGACATTGCACGATTATGTGGCCCAGTTTGAATATGTTTTTACCAAAAAAGGAGCTTCTCAACTTGGAGGTTTTGGCGCAATAGGCGGATTGTTCCCAGACACCTGGAACTGGGCCGGTTTCTGGCATACCACCGCTTTTATTTCGATCATCCTGGCGTTTATGAATATTCTGCCGATCCCTGCTTTAGATGGCGGTCATGTAGTGTTCCTGCTTTATGAAATGGTAACCGGAAGAACACCGAATGATAAATTTATGGAAATCGCCCAGCTGGTTGGGTTCGTAATTATTTTTGCGCTTGTGCTTTATGCCAACGGGAACGACATCTATAAATGGTTATTTGAATAAACTTTGAATTCAAGGAGCGGCCTCTAAAATGGTAATTTTCGTGCTACTGATTTAAGTCGTCTTTTAAATGTTTAAAGGTCGATAATTGGCGTTTTCAGGCAGTCGCTTTATTTTTTTCAGAATATGTCCTGTTTTAGTTTTTAATAACTTCTGAAGGACGTAAAACTACCTATTATCATGAAGAATTTCATCCTCTTTATATTTCTTCTCCTTTCCCTACAGGGATTTTCACAAATTTATGATCCTGTGGAATGGTCGGCGAGTGTGGAAAAACTTTCCGAAGCCGAAAACGAATATCTGCTAATTTTTTCTGCGGAAATTGAAGCGGGATGGCACCTTTATGCTCAGGATGTCCCTGAAAACGGCCCGATTGCGACCACTTTTTCATACGAGAAAAATGATAATTACGAGCTTTCAGGAGAAACTGAAGAAGAGGAGGGAGTAACAGTAGACGATCCTGTCTTTGGAATGCGTATCAAGTACTTTGAAGATGAAGCAAGCTTTCAGCAACGGATTATTTTATTGGAAGAATCCGCAACAATCACTACTTCGGTAGAATTTATGGTCTGCGACGACGAACGCTGTTTGCCTCCGGCGCTTGAAGAATTTACCTTAAACGTGCCCGCTACTTCAGCTATAAACACTTCCGCAGATCCTTCAATTTTTAATGATAATGTAAATTCAGAAGAGCCTGTAGATATTTCAAATGAGGTAGAAACAGGAATAACTTCTGCAAAAGAAAATAAAAAAGGCTTATGGGGTATCTTCTTTATCGCTTTCCTTTCAGGTTTTGCGGCACTGCTTACGCCCTGCGTTTTTCCTATGATTCCCATGACGGTAAGTTATTTTACCAAGCAAAGTAAAACCCGGGCAAAGGGAATACGGAATGCCATAATTTATGGGATTTCCATTGTTGTTATTTATGTTTTGCTGGGAACAGCCGTAACTGCCATTTTTGGTGCAGATTCTCTTAATGCACTGGCGACTAACGTCTGGTTTAACCTGATTTTCTTTGCGATATTGGTAATTTTTGCTGTCTCGTTTTTTGGCGCTTTCGATATTATGCTTCCCAATTCCTGGGCCAACAAAGTGGATTCCCAGGCAGATCGGGGAGGGATAATTGGCATTTTCTTTATGGCGCTGGCGCTGGCAATTGTATCTTTTTCATGTACAGGTCCTATTGTGGGAACACTTTTGGTGCAGGCGGCTTCAAAAGGAGGGATCGCTCCAATAGTTGGTATGTTGGGTTTTTCTTTAGCCATTGCTTTGCCTTTTGCGTTTTTTGCTGCTTTCCCGGGGTGGATGAATACACTTCCAAAGAGTGGGGGATGGTTAAATACGGTAAAAGTTTTTCTAGGATTTTTAGAGCTGGCATTAGCTTTTAAATTTCTCTCTCAGGCAGACCTGGTGCTACAACTGCACCTTTTGGAACGCGAAGTGTTTATCGCCATCTGGATCGCGATTTTTGGAACGCTTGCCTTATATTTATTCGGAAAGATAAAACTGCCACATGATTCTCCGCTGGAATCTATTTCTGTAGGAAGGTTAATGATGGGATTGCTGGTGCTCACGTTTACAATTTATCTTATTCCGGGACTTTGGGGAGCTCCGCTGAATCTTATCAGTGCTTTTCCGCCGCCAATGGAATACAGTGAATCACCATACGGAGTGGGATATACAAAAAATATAGCCTCAGGATCGGCTGCCAATGCTGAATTACCCGAGGGCGCGCACCTCATGCCTCCGCATGATATCCTGGTCTTCAATAATTATGAAAAAGGACTGGAATATGCTGAAGAAGTAGGAAAACCTGTTATGTTAGATTTTACCGGTTGGGCCTGCGTTAACTGCAGGAAAATGGAGCAGAATGTATGGCCAAAACAACATGTTCTGAATATTCTGAAAAATGATGTCGTACTCATTTCACTTTACGTAGATGATAAACGGGATTTACCTGAAGAAGACATTTATACTTCCGAAGTTACAGGAAGGGAAATTACTACTGTGGGCCAGAAATGGAGTGACTTCCAGATTAGCAGGTTTGAAGCAAATGCGCAGCCGTTTTACGTTCTTCTGGATCCAAGCGGAGAAAAACTGAACGAACCCGCAGCCTACACACCAGATCCTGATAAATATTATGAGTGGTTGCAGAAAGGAATTTCTGCTTATAGGGAATAGTAGTATCCTGCAAGGTTTATAATACCTTGTAGGTCTAAAATGCACTTGCAACACAAACTTTAAGTTGAGTGAC